>JAXHUI010000099.1:0-4073 GCA_034189745.1 Pseudomonadota bacterium | reverse complement strand
AACCAGTATAAAACCGAGGCAGCGATGCGTGTTTCCCTGTTGGGCGTTTCACACTCCGCGGAGGCGATGGCGGCGGCGCAGTTGACGATTCCCTTCTATCTGGAGCGGGTTGCGGCTGGATTTCCATCCCCGGCCCAGGATTACATCGAGCAGACGCTGGATCTCAACGGCCTGTGCATCCGCCACCCCGCGGCTACTTTTTTTGTGCGGGTGGAGGGTGAGTCCATGAGCGGGGTGGGGATCCATCCCGGCGACATTCTGGTGGTCGACCGCTCACTGCGTGCGGGGGATGGCGATTATGTCATCGCCTGTCTGAACGGCGAGATGACGGTCAAGGAGCTCGCCCTGAAGCCCACCCCCAGGCTGCTGCCACACCATCCGAATTTTCAACCCATCGAGATCGCCACCGATGCGGAGGTGGAAATTTTTGGTGTCGTCACCAGCCTGGTGCGCCAGGTGCGCCGCTGAGATGGCCACGACCACGTTTGCGCTGGTGGATTGCAACAATTTTTACGCCAGCTGCGAAAAACTGTTTCGGCCCGACCTGAAAAAGCGCCCCGTGGTGGTGTTGTCCAACAACGATGGCTGTGTCGTCGCCCGGTCGCGGGAGGCAAAGGCCCTTGGCATCGAGATGGGTGTGCCCCTGTTCCAGATTCAACCGCTGATCCGGCGCCATGGGGTGGTGGTGTTTTCCAGCAACTACGCACTCTATGCCGACCTGTCCGCACGGGTGATGAGCATTCTGGAGGCGGAGGCTCCCCAGGTCGAGGTCTACTCGATCGACGAGGCCTTTTTGGATCTGAGCGGTGTGGCCAATGCGGTTGCGCTGGAGCGCTTTGGACGCCGGCTGCGGGCCAGGGTCCAGCGCTGCACGGGGATCACCGTCTGTGTGGGGATGGCGCCGAGCAAAACCCTGGCCAAACTGGCCAACCACGCGGCCAAGCGGTACCCCGCAACCGGAGGGGTGGTCGATTTGACCGACCCGCAACGCCAGCGCAGGCTGATGGCGTTGCGGCCGGTGGCTGAGGTGTGGGGGATCGGTAGGCGGCTCGCGCAGCGGCTGCGGGCCGATGGGATCGACACCGCGCTGGATCTGGCGCGCGCCGATCCCAAATGGATACGGCGCCACTATTCGGTGGTCGTGGAGCGCACCGTGCGAGAGCTCAACGGTGAATCCTGCCTGGCGCTGGAGGAGCTGGCGCCGGGCAAAAAACAGATCATCTGTAGTCGCAGTTTCGGCCAGCGGATCACCACCTTCCAGGAGATGCGCGCGGCCATCTGCCAGTACACCTCGAGAGCGGCGGAAAAACTGCGCGGCGAACAACGTCTGGCCAAAATGCTCACCCTTTTCATGCGCACCAACCGGTTCAATCGCAACGAGCCCCAGTATCTGCCCTCATCGAGCGCGGAACTGCCCCTGCCGACGGACGACACGCGGGAGCTGGTCGCCACCGCGATCCGCCTGCTGAACGCCAGTTGGCGGGATGGGTACCGTTATATGAAAGCCGGTATCATGCTGTCCGATTTTTACCCGCCGGGGGTCTACCAACCCGATCTGTTTGAGCACACGCCCCCCCGCCGCGACGCCAGGGCCCTGATGTCGCTGCTGGACACCATCAACCGCAGCGGCAAGGGGAGCATTTTTCTGGCCAGCCAGGGCACGCAGAACCACTGGGCGATGAAACGGGAGCACCTGTCGCCAGCCTACACCACACGCTGGAGCGACCTGCCGCGGGTGAAATGACCCCGGCGGCTCACCCCAGCGCACAGCCTGGCTGCCGGCCCCACTGTGGGCCAGCTCCGCTGGCAGGCTAAGCAGAACGGCCAACTACATCAGCGTGGTACCAAAATCCTCCCGGTTGGTTATCCAAGCCGCGGGGGAGCGTCTCTATTTTGGGCTAACACAGCGACCGGCACGCCCTTTACCCCACCGCCCGGTTCGGGTATTTTACCCCGTCTGAACCCCCCGCCAGCCCAACGCCCGAGGAATGCCGCCGATGGAAGCCGAATACGCCCGCATCATTCAACAACTAGGGGAAGATATTGGCCGCAGCGGCTTACGCGATACGCCCGCACGCGCCGCCAAGGCGATGCAGTTTCTGACCCGGGGGTATGCCCAAACGCTGGATGAGGTCGTCAATGGCGCCCTGTTCGCCTCGGACAACAGCGAGATGGTGCTGGTGCGCAACATCGAGCTCTACTCCCTGTGCGAACACCACCTGCTGCCGTTCATCGGCAAGGCCCATGTTGCCTATATCCCCCAGGGCAAGGTGATCGGCCTCTCCAAGATCGCCCGTATCGTCGATATGTATGCCCGTCGGCTGCAAATTCAGGAAAACATGACCAAGCAGATTGCCGAAGCCATCTTGCAGGTCACCGCTGCTGCGGGGGTCGGCGTCGTGATCGAGGCCCAGCACATGTGCATGATGATGCGCGGGGTGGAAAAGCAAAACGCGCTGATGACGACCTCCATGATGCTGGGCTCTTTCCGCGCCAACCCGGCCACCCGCACCGAGTTTCTCTCCCTGATCCGCTGAGCGCCCGCTCCGGGCGCGCGAGCTCAACGGGCGCCGCCGCGGCGCAGCACCACCACGGCCACCTGCCGCCGCCCACCCAGCACACTGGGCACCAGGCTGCCCACCCCCTTGGCCTTGAGGCGGCGCACATCGCCCCCCTTGTCCACCACCTGCCGTAGCAAGCGGTCGGCGGCCTCCTGGGATTGCCGCAGCGTCAACTCCAGATCCTGCCCCTGCCAGTGCACCACCAGCCACAGCTCCTGCCCCGGCATCGCCTGCATCATATCGAGGATGGTTGCCACCGCACGATCCGATGACTCCGGCCACTCCTGCAGCTCGACATACCCCTGCTGGGCCAGCACCATCACCGGATCATTTCTGGCATGGGCCTCGTTTTCGAGCAGGTCCAGATGCAGAAATGTCCGGCCATTGCCTCGGCGCACGGCGTAGATCGCCGCGTGGGCCTGTTCCAGCCGCAACGCGGCATAGAACTGGGTGTTGTCGATTCCGTACAGTCGCGACTGGCCAAAAAGATCATTGGCCCAGATACTGCTGGGACCGCAGTCACGTCCGGTGCATTCAAACAGCACCTGGGCTCCCCGCTCGTTGAGCTGGGCGCGCATGAAATTGAAGCCGGCCTCCGGGTCGTACCCGTCCGGCAGCTGCCAGGTGAAGCGCGACAGGGTGGCTGCCAGCCGCAGGTCACGGTCGGAGCGGATTCGACCGTTGATCTTCATGATGCCGCTGAGCATCAGGCGATAGTCCTGCTCGTGGCGCTGTTCCGAGCTGATCAGCCGGGCCTGGGGAAAGGGGTCGAGCTGCAACGGGATCTCGATGTCGGCCGCGTGCAGCGCGGGAATGACCAGCCCTATCAGGGCGAGTAGTTTCAGAAACGGTTTCATGCCTGGCTCCTCTGCGCCGCCCGGGGTTCAGAGCGCGGCGTAAAAACGGTTGATGGCTTCGGCTACGGCGTCGCTCGTGCCCTGCTCCAGATGCAGATGATGGCCTCCTTCGAGGGTGAGTTGCCGCAATCCGCGGACGCAATCGGTGCGGGACCGGGTCAGCAGCGGGGCTACCACGCCTCGGCTGCCCAGCACCAGCAGCGACGGGCAACGGATCCGCCGCAGGAACGCGCGTACCTGTTCCTCACTCAAGCGTAACACCGATGGCAGAGTAAGGGCGGGATCGCTGCGCCAGCGGAACCCTTTTTCCGTGTGGACGATGGAGCGCTCGACCAGCCAGCGCGCCGCCTGCGCGTCCACCGGAAAGCGACCGTTCATGCGGGCGACGACCGCTTCTTCGATGCTGGCATAGAAACGGGGGGTAGGACGGTGACGGCGGCGGCGGCGGATCGCCTTGGCCATCTGTTCGGGAAGCTCCGCCGGCGCATCCACCAGCGGCCCGATCCCCTCCAGCATGACCAGGCTCGCGACCCGCTCCGGCATGGCGCCGGCGAGAAGGCTGGCGATGCTGGCGCCCATGGAGTGGCCGAGCAGGTGAAAGCGGTGCCAGCCGAGTTCGTCGGCAACCGCCACCACATCCGCCAGATTATCCCAG
>JAXHUI010000098.1:0-4123 GCA_034189745.1 Pseudomonadota bacterium | reverse complement strand
CGACGTGATTCGTGACGAGAAGGCGCTCTACTGAACCTGTTCAAGCGCTACTCGGGCACCAGCCACTCCACCCGCCAGCGCCCCTCCCCCTGTTGCAGCGTGGCCTGCAACCAGGGTGAGATCCGCGCCAGCGTGGCATCCAGCCGCCAGGGCGGGTTGATCACCAACAGGCCGCTGCCATACATCCCCCGCTCCCCCGCCGGCGCCATCACCTCCAGCTCGGAGCAGAGCAGGTTGCGCAGCCCGCTCGCCGCCAGCTCCGCCTTCATGCCGCGCCACAACCCGGCCGGCAGCAGCGGATACCAGAGGGCAAAGCAGCCGTTGGGCCAACGCGCCCTCGCCTTGCCGACGAAGCGCACCACCTGCTGATACTCCGACTT
Source organism: Pseudomonadota bacterium (assembly GCA_034189745.1). GTDB lineage: Bacteria > Pseudomonadota > Gammaproteobacteria > Pseudomonadales > Balneatricaceae > Marinobacterium. The sequence continues at coordinate 3,743 of JAXHUI010000098.1, read as the reverse complement.
CACCTCATAGGCTGGGTCGATCAGCACCACCCCCCGGTTGGGTTTCGGCGGCAGCAGCGACAGCACCCCTTCATAGCCATCACGATGGTGCACTGCCACCCGACTATCCTGGCGAAACGCCTGTCTCAGCGCGTCGGCCTCAGCCGGGTGCAGCTCCATCACACTGATCCGATCATCACGGCGGGCCAACCGGGCCGCGATCAGGGGCGAGCCGGGGTAGTGGCGCAACGCCTGCGCGTTCAAGGACTCAACCAGCTCGAGATAGGGTGCGACCGCCGCGGGGACCGGCTGGCGCCACAGCCGGGCGATCCCCTGCTGGAACTCGCCGGTCTTGGCCGCCTGCTCGCCGTGCAGGTCGTACTGCGCCCGCCCGCCGTGGGTTTCCAGATAGCTCCAGGGCTTAGCCTTGCGATTCAACGCCTGCAGCAGCAGAACCAGAAGCAGATGCTTGTGGACATCGGCGAAGTTGCCGGCGTGAAAGCCGTGCTGATAGCTGAGCATGGTGATTCCTAACGCACATTGGCAATGTATTCGGACAGATGCGCCAGCTTGTCCGGGTCTTCGTCCATGAAAAACACATTCACATCCACGTAGGGCGCATCCAGCTTCTGCTCCGTGGCCCGTACCGAGGTGATGAAACCGTTGATCCGCGCCACGCTGTCGCCCGAGAGCTGTTCGATATCCACCACCACCTGTTCCAGCACCTGCGGGAACACCCCCTCGTTTTTGATCACCACCTTCACCTCCCGCAGGTTGAGATCCTTGATGGCGCAGCGGAAGGTGTGCTGGCTGCTGCGCAGTTGGGCCAGCCCCTTGGGTTTGGCGTGCATTTTGGTGGGTGGCGTCTCGCCCGCCGCCGCCCCTTCCGCTTCCAGCAGCGCCGCGGCTCGTGCCTGCTGCTGCGGGCTCAACCGCTGCCGCTTCTCCAGGGCCTTGACCATCTTCTGCACCAGCTGCTCGCGGGTGAAGGGTTTGCCCAGGTAGTCGTTCACCCCCGCCTGGATCGCCTTGAGCACATACTCCCGCTCGCCCCGGCTGGTCACCATCAGAAACGGGGTCTGTTTGTACTCATCCTGGGAGCGGGTCCACTGCAGCACCTCGAGCCCGCTCATTTCGGGCATCTCCCAGTCACACAGGATCAGATCGAAGCGTTTTTGCCGCAGCGCCTGGATCGCCTCACTGCCATTTTCCACGGCCATCACACTGAAGTCGGGAAAGGCTTCCCGCACCATGGAGGTAACCCGCTCGCGGATGAAGCGGGCGTCATCGACCACCAGGATATTGAGTTTGCTCATCGAACGTGATTACCCATCAATGCTGCCGTGGAGTAACACTTTCCCACAAAGCCGCCCCGGACAGAACCCCCGGACGTCGGGTTGGATCAAAAACAACTGGTTAAAGGCTTTAATCGGACAGGTAATACTCGACCGTGGACACCACCCGTACCTGTTTGATATGCGGATTGTTTCGATCCCGCTCACTGATGCTGAACTGGCCCTGAGACGCATGCCGGATCTTGCCCAGCCGGCTTTGTGAGTCGGCCGCGAATTTCTGTGCCACTTCACGCGCATTGCGAGTCGCTTCTTCGATCATCTCCGGCTTGATCTCATTGAGGCGTGTAAAGAGGTACTCGGTCTGCGACTGATAATCGCCTCCGGTCAACACGATGCCGCGCTTGCCCAGCTCAGGCAGTTCATTCATCACCGCACGCACCACTTCGATGTTCTCCGAATAGACCGTGACCATGCGACTGGCCACATAGCGGAATTCGGCACGGTTGTCGCCACCATACTGCTGCGCCGAACGGTCGGTAATCACCGGCGGCGCGTAGCTGATCTCGTCCGGCTGGATGCCGTTCTCGGTCAGGAAGTCACGAATCTGTGCCGCATTCACCTCAAGATCGGTGTAAAGCGAGTCCAGATCATTACTGGCCACGGCAAAGGGGATCGGCCAGATCACGATATCAGCCTGATATTCGCGCTCCGACAACCCCTTCACGGTTACCGTGCGATCAAGCCGTTTGTGATCCAGCGCGGCCTTGCCCAGCAGGCTGCCCAGCGACGACAGCCCAAGCAGAAGAAACACGCCCAGAATCAGGGCGGCTGAACGGCTCGTTGTCAGCATTTCATTACCTCATTTCAGATCCGATGATATCGGCTGCCCCTCAGGACAGCCCGGCCTTTGCCGCCCGTGCAGTGTGCAGTTTTTTGTAGCTGTCGATCAGGCGCAGGTGCCGGTCCACCCCCTCCAGCTCCATACTGGTGGGCGCCAGCCCATGGAAACGCACCTCACCCATCACCGAGCCGACCACGGCCTGCATCTGTTCGGCGCCAAACATGCGGGAGAGATTGGGCAGAAAATCGTCCAGCGCCAGGGTCTCATCCAGCACCACCTCCAACACCGCCTGCACGGCACGGTAGAAGAGGCCACGCGCAACGGTGTTGTCGTTGTACTGCAGAAACTGCTCCACCAGCTCCAGCGCCTCCCGGTGGCGCTGCAGCGCCAGCATGATCAGTAGTCGCAGCTCCAGAATGGTGAGCCGACCCCAGGCGGTGTTGGGGTCAAACTCGATGCCGATCAGGGTACGGATATCGGTGTAAACGTCCAGCTGACTCGCCTCCAGCCGCTCGGCCAGCTCCGCCAGTGGCGCGTCATCCAGGCGGTGCAGGTTGAGGATCTCCTCGCGAAACGCCAGTGCTTTGTTGGTGTTGTCCCACACCAGGTCATCCACCGGATAGATCTCGGAGTAGCCCGGCACCAGAATGCGGCAGACCGGCAGCCCCAGCTCCTCATAGACGGCCATGTACACCTCCTTGCCCATCTGCTCGAGGATGCCGAACAGGGTAGCGGCCTCCTCCTCAGTGCTGCCGGCAAAATCCCAGTGCCGGAAGGGATAATCCGCCCGGGCGCTGAAGAAGCGCCAGGAAAGCACGCCGGAAGAGTCGATGAAATGCTCCACAAAGTTGTTGGGCTCGGTCACCGCCAGGGAGTTGAAGGTGGGCGGCGGGAACTCATTCAACCCCTCGAAACTGCGCCCCTGCAGCAGCTCGGTCAGGCTACGCTCCAGCGCCACATGGAAGCTGGGGTGGGCGCCGAAGGAGGCAAACACCCCGCCGGTGCGCGGGTTCATCAGCGCCACGCAGATCACTGGGAAGCGCCCCCCGAGCGAGGCGTCCTTCACCAGCACCGGGAAGCCCTGCGCCTCCAGGGCGCGAACCCCTTCCAGAATATCGGGGTATTGCGCCAGCACCTGCGGCGGCAGATCCGGCAGGGCCAGCTCCCGCTCGATGATCTCCCGCTTCACCGCACGCTCGAAGATCTCCGACAGGCACTGCACCTGCGCCTCGGGCAGGGTGTTGCCGGCGCTCATGCCGTTGCTGAGGTAGAGGTTCTCGAGCAGATTGGAGGGGAAGTAGACCGTTTCGCCGTCGGAGCGGCGCACGAAGGGCAGCGCGCAGATGCCGCGGTCGGCGCGGCCGGAGTTGGTGTCGATCAGATGGGAGGCGAGCAGCTCGCCGTCCGGGTTGTAGATCGCCAGGCAGTGATCATCCAGAAGCCCTTCGGGCAGGGCATCATCGGGCCCGGGCGGAAACCACTTCTCGTTGGGGTAGTGGACGAAGGCGCTGTTGGCGATCGCTGTACCGAAAAACTGGTCGTTGTAGAAGAAGTTGCAGCTCAGCCGCTCAATAAACTCACCCAGCGCCGAGGCCAATGCGCTCTCTCTGGTGGCCCCTTTGCCGTTG
>JAXHUI010000097.1:0-4344 GCA_034189745.1 Pseudomonadota bacterium | reverse complement strand
CACTGGATGCCGATCTTTTCGCCCTGCTGAATCCCTTTCTCCATCCCCACCCGTTCAGCGGTATTGATATAAGGCATGTGCTTGTCCTCCTCGATCGCATAGATCGCATGCAAAAAATCTTAGTTCAGAGTGCCGGGGAGCTGGATCATCCAATCGATCACGTTGAACAGCTCCAGAATCTGCTGCTTGCTGTAGCCGCGTTCATACATCAGGCGGATGATGGCCTCTTTGGCACCCAGCGCAGGCAAGTAAGTGAGTATCCCTCAGTTGGTGCCCTTCGGGCCGTTGTGACCCCGCTCCCGGAAAAATGCTATCATCCCCGGCGCAATACAGCCGGTGGCGGGCGCCTGCGGCGCGCGTGAACGATCTGGTCGAGGAGTCGAATGTCTCTTTTACACATTTACAGCGCCTGGAAGCGGAAAGCATCCAGATCATGGGCGCCGTCGAGTCCGAGGCGGACACCCTGCCGGCGATCATTCAGGAGATGTTGCTGAGCAGAACCTCGGAGCGTCAGGGCCGCGTGATCGACCATGACAGCGCCGCCTCCATGGAGAAGAAAAAGCAGGAGGGCTACTTCTGATGGCACCCACCCGAGGCCCGAGCCACGGCGATCTGAGTTCGAGCGATATCGAACAGTACCTGCAGCAGCATGAGAACAAAGGACTGCTGCGCTTCATCACCTGCGGGAGCGTGGATGATGGCAAGAGCACCCTGATCGGTCGGCTCCTGTACGACTCGAACATGCTGTTTACAGACCAGCTGCCCGCCCTCGATGCCGACTCCAAAAAAAACGGCGCCCAAGGGGAGGCGATCGATTTTGCGCAGCAGGTGGATGGCCTGGTCGCCGAGCGCGAGCAGGGGATCACCATCGATGTGGCTTATCGTTTTTTTTCCACCGAACGGCGCGAGTTCATCGTCGCCGACACCCCCGGGCATGAGCAGTACACCCGCAACATGGTCATCGGCGCCTCCACCGCGGATGCCGCCGTGCTGCTGGTGGACGCGCGCAAGGGGATTCTGACCCAGACCCGCCGCCACAGCTTCCTGATGGCGCTGATCGGCATCCGCCATCTGGTGGTCGCCGTCAACAAGATGGACCTGGTGGCCTATTCCGAGCAGGTTTTCAACAGAATCTGTGAGCAGTACCGTGACGTTGCCCGCCAGCTCGAGCTGGATGAGATCACCTTCATCCCCCTATCGGCCCTGCAAGGGGACAACATTATCGCTCCCAGCGACAACACCCCCTGGTACCACGGCACCACCTTGCTGGGCTATCTGGAAACGGTCGAGGTGGATGAAGCGCGCCTGCAGCGCGCCCCCTTCCGCCTGCCGGTGCAGTGGGTCAACCGCCCCAATCAGGGTTTTCGCGGTGTTGCCGGCACCGTGGCCAGCGGCGTGATCCGCCCCGGCGAGGCGATCCGGGTACAGCCCTCTGGCAAGATCAGTCGCGTCGCCACTATCTATACCCGCGACGGTGAACTGGATGAAGCGGTGGCCGGGCAGTCGGTGACGCTGACGCTGAGCGACGAGCTGGATATCTCCCGGGGCGACCTGATCGCCGCCTTCGACCAGCCGGCCCAGACTGCGGCGCAGTTCGAGACCACCCTCGTCTGGATGCACGAGGAACCGCTGCTGCCCGGCCGTCCCTACCGGATGAAGATCGGCACCCGCACGCTGAGCGCCACCGTCACCGATATCAAGTACCAGGTGAACGTGAACACCCTGGAGCACACCGCGGCCAAAAAGCTGGCGCTCAACGGCATCGGCGTTTGCACGCTCAGCCTCGATCGCGCCATCCCTTTTGATCCCTACAGGGAGAATCGGGATACCGGCGGGTTCATTTTGATCGACCGCATGAGCCACGACACCGTGGCCGCCGGGATGATCCACTTTGCCCTGCGACGCAGCCAGAACATCCACCTGCAGCCCCTGGACGTGGACAAATCGGCCCGCGCTGCCGCCAAGCAGCAGCGCCCCTGCCTGCTCTGGTTTACCGGCCTCTCCGGCGCGGGCAAATCCACCATCGCCAACCTGGTGGAGAAAAAACTGCACGCCATGGGGCATCACACCTATCTGCTCGATGGTGACAACGTGCGCCACGGGTTGAACAGGGATCTCGGCTTCACCGACGCGGACCGGGTGGAAAACATCCGCCGGGTGGCGGAAGTGGCCAAACTGATGGTGGACGCCGGGCTGATCGTGCTCAGCGCGTTTATCTCACCGTTCCGCTCCGAACGCGCCATGGCCCGCGCCATGATGGAGCCGGGCGAGTTTATCGAGGTGTTCATCGATACGCCGCTGGCGGTGGCGGAAGCGCGTGATCCCAAGGGGCTGTACAAAAAGGCGCGGCGCGGCGAGCTGAAAAACTTCACCGGCATCGACTCCGCCTATGAGGCGCCGGAAGCGGCCGAGGTGGTGCTGGACACCACCCGCCACAGCGCGGATGCGGCGGCGGAGCAGGTGATCGAGCTGTTGCGCCAGCGGGGGATCGTGCCGGCTCGATAGGTCGATCGGGCCAGGCGGCCCGCTGCCGATCTTGCGCCCGTTACAGCGCCGGTTCCAGATCGTTCATCTCCTCGATCCGCAACATCCTGATGTCACGCCTATTCGTCTCGAGTCGTGGCCAGCAGCTGCCGGGCCAGTTGCCGGGTGTGTGTGCGCAGCTCCGGGACGGCGATCGCCTCCCAGTCGCGGGCCCGCAGCATGGGGCCGACGTAGAAAAGCCCGGGCAGCGGATCGCCCCGGCGCCCGATGGGGCGGTAGTGGTCGTCCAGCGCCAGCCCCAGCCGCAGGGGGTCGGGCTGGATCAACCCCGCCTCGCGCAGTTGCACGATCAGCGGCGCGCGGGCCCGGTCGATGTCGTAGTCGGGGCCGGTGCAGTTGACTACCGCGGCCACCTGCAGGGTGTTCAGGGCGCCGCTGGTGCGTTCGCGCAGGCTTACCTCCACACCCTCGGCGAGCGGCGTCATCCGGGTGATCTGGCCGGCCAGCACCCGGGTGCGGCCACTGCGCAGCTGGGCCTGCAGGCGGGCGGCGGCCAGCGGGGCGAGCCGGTGGCGGTGCACATCCCACCAGGGGCGCAGCCGGGTCAGGAAGCGGCGGCGCTCGGCCTGGGGCCAGCGCTGCCAGATCCCCCGGGTGTAGGGGCGCAGCTCATTGAGCACATCGCGCCAGTTCTGCCCCAGCCGCTGGCGGCGCTCGATCTCGCCGCGCACTGCCCGCAGGTAACCCAGCGCGGAGGCGGGCACCCCCTCCAGATAGGGCGGAAAGCCCGTCGGCACCGGCGCCTGCGGCAGGGTGCGGTGGGCCTTGGGCAGCAGCCCGTGGCGCGACAGCAGATAGACCGGGCGGTGATCATCCAGGCTGGTGAGGCGGAACAGGGCGTCGATGGCCGTATGGCCGGTACCGATGATGGCCACCGGCGCGCCCGGGGCAACGGCATCCATCGCCCTGAAATCCCAAGGGTTCTCGATGTAGCCAGGCGCACCCAGCAGCGCTTGGGCGAAGGGCAGTGGCTGCGGCCCCAAAAAGCCGCAGGCGAGCACCACCTGATCGGCGGTCAGCGTGGTGCCCCCGGCCAGCTCGACCTGAAACCCCGCGCCGGGCTCTCTCGGGCGCACGGCGATCGCCTCGTCGTGGAGGCGGCGCAACCGGTGCGGCGAACGGGCCTTCGCCTGCTCCAGCGTGGCCTCCAGGTAGTCGCCATAGATGCGCCGGGAGACGAAAGACCCCCCATTCAGGCTGGGGTCGAGCTCCCGGCAGTAGCTGACGAAATGCGCCGGGTCATCCGCCAGGGCGCTCATGTTGCCGGCGGGCACGTTGAGCAACATGCTGTCATCCCAGATGCTGTAGGCCAGCCCCCGGCCGGGGCGCGGGCGGGGCTCGATCAGGCAGATGTCGATCCCCCGGGAGCCCTCGCGCAGCAGATTGACCGCACTCATCACGCCGCTATAGCCGCCCCCCACCACGGCGATGGTGTGGGGGGGTGTCTGGGGCTTTGGTTGTGGCGTGGGTTGCGCTTGCTGGGTCATTGATCGGCTCCTGGGCTGGGCTAACTGTACTGCGCTCTTTTTGAAGTCGGCTCCAGTTCAACATTCCAGGGCAGTAGCTCTCCTTGATCTCCCTGCCCCTGTGTGAACATGAAGCAGTGTATCACGGCGGATTGGGGGCGGGGCCTTTGAGGACAGGGGCGTCAATCAAGTCAGTTGGTACCCCCGGCTACTCAAAAAGAAAGGGCCCGACGCACTCCCTGCGGCGGGCCCTGTCACTGGCATCCTTGCCAGTCGCTGCTTCGCTCCCGAAACAGGCGATGAGGCACAACCTCCTGTTGTGAACCCACATCCT
>JAXHUI010000096.1:0-4427 GCA_034189745.1 Pseudomonadota bacterium | reverse complement strand
ACGCTTTTTATTGTATACTTCACCGCATTATCCAATATATTAGATAATGCTATCTTCAACATGCCTCTATCGCCGAAACATGGTATAGATGGAATGCTATCAAAAGATATAAGAAGATTGTTATAACTTGCAAAAATATCAGCGCGCTCAGATAACTCCAAAAACCGTATACATTCATCAACCAAATCCCTAAAATCAAAAAATTCCAATTGTAGTTTTATATTGGTCGCATCCAACCTGGCATCTGCTAGACAATTATCTGTCAGCTGGGTAAGCCGACTTGCCGCCCGTTGAATTTTGAAATACCGCTTCATTATTTGATCATTACCTCCCAATAGCTGCAGATTTTGCACCGCACTAGAGATGACGGAGAGCGGCGTGCGGAATTCATGTGACACCACGCCAATGAACTGTCTTTGATGAAAGCTAGTTTCTTTTTCAAGTTTTAGCTCATATTCAATTTTTTCCTTTTCTCTAAGCTCTTTATTTTTTTGAAAAATCCCATGCAGCGCTAACCAGATAACAAGTAGCATATTAATTAACAACATATACTGCCAGCTTATGTAAATATTACTTTTATATGGGATAATTCCATAGAGGGTAAACAGGGTGAGCAGGGCACAAAGTAGATAAACAAAGGGGGAAACGCCAACAATAAGATAGAGAAAACTTGGGCTTTCGTGCATCCAGATGTATATTGTGGCACATAAAAATACGACTGCGGTCACCAGTAAAAAAAAGCCCTGCAACTCAATTGCTAAACCATAAAATCCAAACGGTATACTTAGTTGCAACAACAGGTTCGACATAATTGCGAAGGAAAAAAATTTATGCAGTACCGGAAGCTTCGTCCTAATATCCAGCACTTCAGTGCACATCCAGAGTAGGCTCGTATAGCCAAGCAGTGTCAAAATACTGGTAAGGTAGTGTTGAACATAGATCTCTTGCGGGCCTAGAATCCAGGCTATATACCCCTGTACCGCAGCGACCAGTATGAAATTGATGGAAAATAGAAAAATTGACCAGTAAAGCCGTGTATTCAGCACGATGGCCAGCGCCAGAGCCAATGCCGTAGAAACAAATGCCAAGCCAAAATAGAAACTCCAGAAGGCATTTTTAGATGATGCATGTTCAGCAAAATTTTTTGGACTCCAAAGTTTGGAGTCAAATACTACAGCGCTGGTACTTTCTACCCTAACAACCACATTATATGCGAGTGGCTGGTTATATTTGTCTCTTTTATCCGGGAGTATAATTACGGGAAATGGATAGTTTATATCACTTCGGTTCTGACTGACTCGGTCACCCACATCACGGGTTTTCCATGTAGCGCTCCTCCGCTCAGGACGATAGTAAACAGTGACATGATCGACAAAATTAGGGCCTAGCTCCAGCCACCGCTCACCACGCTTGAAAAGATATGCTGGAATCCTGAATTTTATCCACAGGATCGACTTTGTATAGCCAATCGATATTGAATTTTTGGCACGAATTAATTCCGGTTCAGGGATAGATAGGAACTGCTTTAAGTCATACGTAGCGCTTTTGTCCTCGGTATAAAAATAGGCGATGTCTTCTCCTATTTTCAAAGGGGTGGAAAAGGCGGGATCACCCAATGAAAAAAAGAGCAACAATAAAACCCAACTCAAATGCACCAGCCTCCGGCATCCGGGCCGCTCGGGGCCAGCGCTCACTCCTTCCCCTCCACCACTCGCTTTTCGAGCCGGGGGAGGTCTGTAATCAGAACCTGCCGCCCCTGTTTCTTGATGATGCCGGACTCCTGTAGCTGGCTGAGTACCCGTGAGACGGTTTCGCGGCTGGTATTGGTCAGGCTGGCGACCTCTCGCTGGGATGGAAAGTCGAGCACTTTGAGCCCTTCATCGGTGGGTTCCGTGCGTGAGCGCAGCAGCAGGGCGCAGACCCGGCTGTGCGCCTGTTGATACCCCAGCAACACTATCTGCTGGTTGCAGCGACGAATCAGTTGTGTCAGGGCCACCATCATCCGGGCGGATACGCTGGGTTCGTTGATCATCAACTCCAGCGCGGGCTTGCGCGGCAGGAAGGCGACCAGCGAGGACTCCACCGCCAGTACGGAGGCGGAGCGGGGTTGGCCATCGATCAGGGAGAGTTCGCCGAAATGTTGCACCGGCTGGATCAGGGAGAAGCCGATCTCTCGGCCGCTGCTGGAATAGGCGACGGCCTTGAGCTGACCTCGAAACAGAAACCCCATCGCCTCCGAAGGTTCTCCCATGGCGAGCACGACCTCTTCGCGTTGAAACTGCCGCAGTCTCAGGTGGCCGATAATCCAGCCCAGGCGTTGTTCGCCCAGCTCTTGAAACAACGGGCACTGTTTCAGGTAGCCCTGCACGATGCGCGCTTGCTTACCATCCATAGAACGTTACTCAGTGTATCAGCGCAGAGGAGTGCTGGCTGCGCAATCTCTGGGCCTGCTTCATCCAGTCGGGCCACAGGTCGGGCCAGTCCGCCTGTTGCCAACCAGTATAGAGTGCGCCCAACCAGATACGAAGATGTTCCGGCTGCAGCATCAGTAGCGCCGGTTCGTCGGGCAGCTCAAATATCAGCCGCAGGGTTCCACCCCGAGGCTGAAACTGGATAGTTTGCACCAGGGTGGATTCGCTCGCCGCGGCGGCATCCACCTGGGTAACGGGCGGTTGCGTTTGTGCCACCAGTTGCGAGGCCACCTGGGGGGAGGGCGTCAGATTTTGCGCCGGGATGGCGCCGCTGTTTTGGCCCTCGGCCGCGGGCAGCGAGGCGGAGGCCGCCTGTTCGGGGGGTGTCTGTGCCTCCAGCCACTCCAGCAGGTGGGGCAGGAGGCTTTTGAGGAGCCGTTGGGTCAGCCACAGGTTGATGTTACCGCGGTCGGTTTCGGCACTGATCAGAAAACGGTCTTCTTTCGCTATATAGCGAGTGGTGAGTTTTCCCAGTTGCATCCGCCCTGTTCACATCCTCTCATCGCGCCGACCGGCGGCGCGTTGCCACCGGTCGCTGTCGTTGTGGGCACCGATCACCCGCGTTGCGTTCCCGCCGAGTGATCAGAGGTCGAGAAAGTCCAGAATACCCTCGGCGGCGCGGCGGCCTTCGTCGATGGCGGTCACCACCAGATCGGAGCCGCGCACCATGTCGCCGCCGGCGAACACTTTGGCATGGCTGGTCTGGAACGGGAAGCGGCCCGCCTCCCGTGGTTGGGATTCGGTCTTGACCCGGCCATCCTCATGCAGCTCGATGCCGAACTGAGCAAACCAGGGCGCCGGGCTGGGGCGGAAACCAAACGCCACCAGTACGGTATCGACCGGCAGAACCTCCTCGGAGCCGGGGACCACTTCGGCCCGGCGACGGCCGTTTTCATCCGGCTCGCCCATGCGGGTGGTCACCAGTTTGACACCGGTGACCTTGCCCTGCTCGCCCACCACCTCCACCGGCTGGCGGTTGAAGATGAACCGAACCCCCTCTTCGCGGGCGTTTTCCACCTCCCGCTTGGAGCCGGGCATGTTTGCTTCATCACGGCGGTAGGCACAGATTACCGACTTGGCCCCTTGACGGATGCAGGTGCGGTTGCAATCCATGGCGGTATCGCCTCCGCCGAGCACCACCACGCGCTGCCCCTTGACACTGATATAGTCGGCGGGGTCCTGCTCATAGCCGAGGCAGTGGTTGATGTTGGAGATCAGAAACGGCAGCGCATCATGCACCCCTTCCAGCTCCTCCCCGGGGAACCCCCCCCTCATGTAGGTGTAGGTGCCCATCCCCATGAACACCGCGTCATACTCATCCAGCAGCTGCTGCATGGTTACATCCCTGCCCACTTCGGTGTTGAGGCGGAACTCGATCCCCATCTCGGTGAAGATCTGACGGCGGCGGCTCATGACGCTCTTTTCCAGTTTGAACTCCGGGATGCCAAAGGTGAGCAGGCCACCGATCTCGGGGTAGCGATCGAACACCACCGGCTTGACGCCGTTGCGCACCAGCACGTCGGCACAGCCGATACCGGCGGGGCCGGCACCGATCACGGCGACTTTCTTGTCGCTCCACTCCACATTGGACATATCCGGCTTCCAGCCCATGGCGAAGGCGGTGTCGGTGATGTATTTCTCCACCGAGCCGATCGTGACGGCGCCGAAGCCGTCGTTCAGGGTGCAGGCCCCCTCACACAGACGATCCTGCGGGCAAACCCGGCCACACACCTCCGGCAGCGAGTTGGTCTGGTGGCTCAGCTCCACCGCCTCCATGATGTTGCCCTCGGTCACCAGCTTGAGCCAGTTGGGGATGAAGTTGTGCACCGGGCATTTCCATTCACAATAGGGGTTGCCACACTCCAGGCAGCGGTCCGCCTGAGAGGCCGCCTCTCTGGGGCGGAACGGCTCGTAGATCTCGGTAAACTGCCGCTTGCGGATTCCGGCCGGCAGTTT
>JAXHUI010000095.1:0-4707 GCA_034189745.1 Pseudomonadota bacterium | reverse complement strand
TGTCGTCGGTGGAGCCATCGTCGACCACCAGTAACTCGGCCTCGGGATAGCGGCGGCGGATGGCGGCAACGGTGGTGCCGATGGCGGCGGCCTCGTTTTTGGCCGGGAGGATGATGCTGATCGTCACGCTGGCATCCTTGTTTGTTGATGCGAAGAGCTCATGAGTCGAGTTGTGCCCTTAGCTTATGCCATGTCTGCTGCTGTTGTTTACGCAGCCACGGATTTTTTGGCCACTGCGGCCGGAACTGATCCATCAGCTTTGCGGCTTCCTCCCTCAAACCTGCACTTAGTAGTACATCAACCATAATTTGCACGGTTTTTAGCTGCGGCAGGACCTGCATCGCCGCTTCGAGATGATGCATCGTACTGTTGAGATCCCGCTCATCAACATAAAGCGTCGCGAGGTAAAAGTGCAGGTTGGAGCGATCCGTCGGGGTAGCCGCCAAGGCATCATTGGCGAGTGCGGTTTGTGCAAGCGTTATCAGCTTGTCGCGATGCAGGAAACCGTCACACCCTTCTTGTTGACTGATAATTTTCAGTTTGTCCAACGTTTTGTAGACAGGAAAATATCGTGTGGCTTGCGCCAGATCGGAGAGGACCTGGTCGTACCGGGTTTTAAGCTCGTCTTCGTTGGCATGGAGTACACAGGCCAACTGTAATCCCTGCAAATGCAGTGTGCCCCCATAATAAGGAACCCGGGCCGCCGTTTCATCCAATACGGCCTGTGCCGCAGCGACATCCCCGTGCTCCGATAAGCCTCCGGACAGATATTGCGCCGCACGCACCGAGTGTGGATGCTGTTCGTACCATAACCTGGCCGCAACCGGATTTTCCCCGAATAACGAGGTGACCTGCCACAACACAAATGCCAACAGCAAAGCATAAACGCCGATCAGGCCCGTGGCCAGGTATTGCCGTGGTTTTTCGCCCGCTGCCCACTCTGCAGCCAGGGCCACCAGCGCCAGCAACGGGCCCGCAATGGCAATATAATTCCGGTGCTCGAAGTAGAGCTCCAGCGGTACGACCGTTGACTCGACCAGGTGACAAACAAAAAACCACAACAAGGCAAACAGGGGCCACCGGCTCTTACTGCGCAACCGCCAACACACTGAAAAAACCATCAACCATGCGAACACCGCGAGCATGGTCCGCCAGGAGGGGCCCAGAACCGGGTAGTCATCATGGAAGGGGCCAAAATCCAATGCGCGCGGGACAAGGCTCAGGCGCAGGTAATCCCACAAGATGACAGCTTGGGTCCAAAGGCGTTCATAAAGGTTGAAATCACGATTGGCATAGGCCCCGTCCGCATGGAAGGCGATGCGCAACAAATACAGGCAGATGGCCAGCGTCGGCAGGTAAAAGGCGCAAACCCTGAACCATCGCCACCATTTCTGCCGGGCCGGGCTCAAGGGGGGGTTGGGTAACAGGTTGCGATCCAGCACCCATAACAACACGGGCAGTAGCGCTGCCTGCTCTTTGCTCAGCACACCCAAAAGTGTGCCACCGCCCACACCCGCAAGCATCAGCGTCCAGCCGAGTACCGTTCGCTGCTCCAGACACCCCCGCCCGAGCAGATAGAGCCAGGCACCGAGGAGCATGAAACTGCTCGATAGCAGCGTCATCCGCTGCACCGCCATCAAAACCCCCGGCACCAGTATTGGCTGCAGAAACCACAGCATGCTGGCGACCACGGCAACCCAGACCGAACGGCGTGGGTTACTGCCACGCAGACGCAATAGTGCCAACCAGACACCACACAACAACAGCGCATTGATGCCATGCAGCAGGGTGTTGGTATAGAGCAATGCCCGCGGGGAGTGCGGCCAGGTGCTGCCATCGATCAGAAAACTGGCCAAGGCGATGGGGCGCCCCAGGGGGCCCGCATCACCACTGAAGACAAATTCAAGGGCGGCACTGCGGTCGATGGTGCCGCTACCGAACACGGCAGCCAGGTTATCCAGATTGGGGGCATCATCAAAATGCCAGCCACCACTCCACCCCTGACTGTATATAAAAACGATCAACGCCCAGGCCAACATCAGGAACAGGCAGGGGGTTAAAGAGGTATTTTGCGGTAACGGGCGCATCTCTTATCTATTGGCCTCGAGCAGGAAAAGATCAGTTAACACCCGCAGGCGGGCCGGATGCAAAAAAGGGAGCATGTGCCCCCTTCTTTGTATTCAATCTCAACTAGCTCACATTAACGGCAGTTTGAAGGCAGATATTTGGCATCCAAGCTAGACCCTGCGGCAGAGTCACATGACCATTCGATAGTCCCGCCTGAATTAGCGGTACCCTGCAATACAAGCGTTCCACCGCTAACAGCTTTTGTATTGAATGTGACCGTGATTTGACTCCCGCTAACTGCCACGCTTCTGACCGCATTACCCTTAATTGAACCTGAGGGAGCCAACCCGGCTTCAGTGTTACCAGAAGGCCAGGTGCCAGTAGATGAGTAGTATTCCGTCACAGCGGCCTTTGCCCCTGACGCAAGGCTCATACCCTCAGATACATGCGCGCGCTTGGTATAATCCTGATAAGCCGGAATAGCCACAGCCGCCAGAATACCGATAATCGCCACTACGATCATCAGTTCGATCAATGTAAAACCCTGTTGTGCTTTTTTCATAAGACACTCTCCGATATTTTGTCAGTCTCGCCCCCGACGGGAACGGCCTGATTGGAATTTAGCACTGACCGTGCCAATTGCAAGAAAATGTCAAAAACCGCTGTCAGATCAGCCATATAAACGTGACAGACGATTTCGTGTCGTTATTTACTACAGTTTTTTGACGGCGTTTCACGTCATTCAGTGACAATTTTCGTCACCATGGTCGCTCGTTGGCGGCATGTGCGCGGGATTGTTCAAAACGGGCACGCTGCACAGCTTCGGGTATTTGCGCTTTGCAAAGCGGTGCCGGCCATCTAAACTCAGTTGACTTAACCCGAACAGCGATTCAGCAACTTAGGCAGCTTTCTTCAGACTTTCTATGGCTACCAATAAAAGCAATGTCACCCTCACCGGTCTGGCCCGTCGTTTTGTGGAAGATGGTCTTCTGGAAGAGGCAGTCGCGCGGGATGCCTTTGTTCAGGCCTCGCAGAACAAGATTCCCCTGATCACTTATCTGGTCCAGAACAACCTGGCGGATAGCGGTGGGCTGGCGTATTCGGCGGCGATGGAGTTCGGCGTTTCGGTGCTGGACCTCAATGCCTTTCTGCCGGAGATGCTGCCTGAGGGCGTGGTGGATGAGAAGCTGATCCGCAAACACAATGCCCTGCCCCTGTACAAACGGGGCAACCGGCTGTTTATTGCGGTGTCGGATCCCACCAATATCCAGGCGCTGGACGAGATCAAGTTCAACACCGGCCTGAGTACCGATGCCGTGCTGGTGGACGAAGCCAAACTGCGCACCATGATTGATGCCTACCTTGAGGGTCAGGAAGGCAGCATGGGCAATCTGGACGATGCGGACCTGGAAGGCATCGAGACCGAGAGCGGTGAGGACGATGACGATGACGCGGTATCCGCCAACACGGATGTGGATGATGCGCCGATCGTCAAGTTCGTCAACAAGATGCTGCTGGATGGGATCCGTGGCGGGGCCTCGGACATCCACTTCGAGCCCTACGAGAAGGTGTATCGGGTGCGTTACCGGACGGATGGCATTCTCAAGGAGGTCGCCAGGCCGTCGATCAAGCTGGCCCCCAAGATTGCCGCCCGGGTGAAGATTATGTCGCAGCTGGATATTTCCGAGCGGCGGGTACCCCAGGACGGCCGGATCAAGATGAAGCTGTCCAAGACCAAGGCCATTGATTTCCGGGTGAACACCCTGCCCACCCTGTGGGGTGAGAAGATTGTTCTGCGGATTCTGGACCCCAGCCAGGCCAAGATGGGCATTGATGCGCTGGGTTATGAGGAAGACCAGAAGCAGCTGTATATGGATGCCCTGAAGCAACCTCAGGGCATGATTCTGGTAACCGGGCCGACCGGTTCGGGTAAAACGGTTTCCCTCTATACCGGCCTGAATATCCTGAACACGCCGGAGGTGAACATCTCCACGGCGGAAGACCCGGCCGAGATCAACCTGGAGGGGGTAAACCAGGTCAATGTTAACAACCGAGTGGGTCTGGGTTTCGCGGAGGCACTGCGAGCCTTCCTGCGGCAGGATCCGGATGTGATCATGGTAGGTGAGATCCGCGATCTGGAAACCGCCAACATCGCCATCAAGGCGGCGCAGACCGGCCACCTGGTGCTGTCCACCCTGCACACCAACAGTGCGGCGGAAACCCTCACGCGGATGATGAACATGGGGGTACCCGCCTTCAACATCGCCACGTCTGTCAGCCTGATCATTGCCCAGCGCCTGGGCCGGCGTTTGTGCAATGCCTGCAAGCAACCTCTGGACGTGCCGAAGGATGTGCTTTTGAAGGAAGGGTTCACAGAGGAACAAATTGAAACAGGCTTCACGTTGTACCGGCCCAAGGGCTGTGATAAATGCAATGGAGGGTATAAAGGCCGCGTAGGTATCTACGAGGTTGTGAAGATTACCGAAGCGCTGGCAAGCATGATTATGGAAGAGGCCAGTTCCATCCGAATTGCAAAACAGGCTCAGGCGGAAGGCTTCCGCACTCTGCGGGAGTCGGCACTCCTGAAGGTGATTCAGGGCGTAACCAGCCTTGAAGAAGCCAACCGCGTGACGAAGGATT
>JAXHUI010000094.1:1243-5122 GCA_034189745.1 Pseudomonadota bacterium | reverse complement strand
CATCACCGGAGCCGCCGCCCGCGCCATCAGGAAGGGGCCATTGACGTTGGTGTCGATCACCATGCGCCAGGTGTCCGGGTCGGTCTCCCAGAAGCGGGTCGGCTCGGTCAGAAAACGCTCGCTGACATACTTCATCCCGCGGCCGGCGTTGTTGACCAGTATATCCAGCCGGCCGAAGCGCTCCTGCGCTCTTGCCACGACCCGCGCGCAGTCCGCTTCGCGGGTGACATCGGCGAGCATAGGGATGACCCGGTCGCCGCCGGCTTCGTGAGCCACGGCTTCGATTTCGGTTGGCTCACGGGAGGCGGTGGTGAGCACCCGCACCCCGACCGCGGCAAGCCCCAGCACCATCGCCCGGCCCAGACCGCGGCCGCCGCCGGTAACGATGGCCACTTTGCCCTCCAGTTGTCGGCCGCTCATCGGTTCAGCGCCCGCAGCCGGAGGGTGGCGTGGCGCTCGCCGGCGGTGTCCAACGGGGTGACTCCAGGGCCGATGGCGCGGCGGAGGGGGGCGATCGCCGCGGCCTCGCCCCGCCCGCCTTGGAGTTCCGACATTCCCATACAGCCGAGGTCGAGGGGCGAGGGCTCCAGCCCCTGTGAATCCGGTTGGTGAGTGTTGCTGGTCATCTTTTGCTCCTGTCTGATCCGGTGAAGAGGGGGCTCTGCCCCGTTCGTCATGCTGCCACGGCGACAGCGAGCATCTCAGCTCCGCCCACATCGCCGGTGCCGTTCATTGTGGCGCAGATCCCGGGAAGGTCAAACGGCGCCACGCTCATCCGCCTGCCCGGTGCCGGCAGTGGCGGCGGCCACATCACTCACGGCTCCGGCTCGGGGGAGCAGGGGAAAACCCCCAGCTCGCTGACCCGCCCGCTGATCAGTCGCACCGGCACCGTTTCGAAGTAGATATTGCGGGCGCGAATCCGGGCGCCAGCGGGGGCGCCCAGCTCCTCTGGCGCCATCTCCTCCAGCGTCACCGCCTGGCGGGTGTGCGGGCTCTCCTTGAAACTGTCGGCCAGAACCCAGCAGGGTTTGCGCTGATCCCGGGCGGCGAGGGCGACCAGATAGGTGCCGCTTTTGTTGATGAACCGCCGATCGGGGAGCCAGCTGTCGCAGCCGCTGAGAACCAGATCCGCCTCGGCCATGAACAGTCCGGCCTGGGCGTCGGTGATGAGCGTCACCTGAACGCCCAGTTGGTCCAGCTCCCGGGCCAGGGTGAACCCTTCGTTGCCGGGGCTGCTCTGGGTGCAGATGACCGAGAAGGGATGGCGCCGCTCGGCCAGCAGCCGGAACAGGGCCAGCACCTGGGAGCTGCGGCTGTGGGTCAGGATGCTGGCACCCTTTGGCACCAGCGTACAGGCGTTTCGGGCCACCCGGTCGTTGGCCTGCTGCAGTTGCTCCAGTACCGCAGTGACCACATGCGTGGCCTGGGCGGACAGCTGTTGGCCGTCATGATCCCAGTCGAGTTGCCGGCGACAGCGGGCCACGGCGTTGGCCAAGGGCACCATGCTGGGGCGGGCTTCGGTCAGAGCTTGCAGCAGCGCCTCCAGCTCGGCGGCGGACACCGGCCCCTGGCGCAGCCACGCCTGCAGCAAAGCCAGCGCCCTGGCCGCCAGCTGCGCCGCGCCGGCCTCATGGTCTTCCCGCACGGTCTGTACGATGGCGTGTGCCTTTGCATCCATGGTGGTAACTCCAGCCGTTGCCGTTGATTGATTCGCCCCAGATTAGCAAAATGGCACCGTCGTGCCGACGCCGGTGGCCGCGCTTCCCGCTCCCGCTCCCGTGGCCGCGGCGTCCGGTCGAGGTCACCCTGGGCGCGGGCGGTCGCCGGATCGGCAGCGATCGAACAATGCGCTATACTCCCTCTCCCGCTCACCCTTGCTGCAGAGTCATCCATGTCCGCCCCCACGCCGATCCACGCCTATTCCAACTACCGGGCCGACTGTTTTGGTCCGGCCCCCTTTCTGCCCACCACCCGCGCGGAGATGGCGCAGCTCGGTTGGGATAGCTGCGACATCATCATCGTCACGGGTGACGCCTATGTGGATCACCCCTCGTTTGGCATGGCGATCATCGGTCGCCTGCTGGAGGCGCAGGGGTTCCGGGTGGGGATCATCGCCCAGCCGGATTGGCAGTCGGCACAGGCGTTCAAGGCACTGGGTAAGCCGAACCTGTTTTTCGGCGTCGCCGCCGGCAACATGGACTCGATGATCAACCGCTACACCGCCGATCGCAAGCGCCGCTCCGATGACGCCTACACGCCGGGCGGTCGGGCGGGCAAACGGCCCGATCGTGCCAGTCTGGTCTACAGCCAGCGCTGTCGCGAAGCCTACCGGGAGGTGCCGATCATCCTCGGTGGCATCGAGGGCTCGCTCCGCCGCATCGCGCACTATGATTACTGGCAGGACAAGGTGCGTCGTTCCATTTTGCTCGACGCTCGCGCCGATCTGCTGCTCTACGGCAACGCCGAGCGGGCGGTGGTTGAGGTGGCGCACCGCATCGCCCGCGGCGAGCCGGTTGGCGAGATCACCGATGTGCGCGGCACCGCCTTCGTGCGCAAGGATACGCCCGCGGGCTGGATGGAGATCGATTCCACCCGTATCGACCGCCCCGGCAAGGTCGACAGGATCATCAACCCCTATGTGAACACCCGGGATCTGGATGCCTGCCAGTTGGAGCAGGATCGCGCCGGCGGTGAGGGTAGCGGGAGGGAGGAGGGGGTACAGGTTCTGCGGATCGAGCCGCGGGCACGGCTGGATCGTAGCCGGACGGTGATCCGCATCCCCTCCTACGAGAAGGTGCGGAACGACCCGGTGCTGTATGCCCACGCCAGCCGGGTGCTGCATCTGGAAACCAACCCTGGCAACGCCCGTGCCCTGGTGCAACGGCATGGCGATCAGGAGGTGTGGCTCAATCCGCCGCCGCTTCCGCTGACCACCGCCGAGATGGACTATCTGTTCGGGCTGCCCTACCAACGCGTGCCCCACCCGGCCTACGGCAAGGCGGAGATACCGGCCTACAAGATGATCCGCTTTTCGGTCAACATCATGCGCGGTTGCTTCGGCGGCTGTACATTCTGCTCCATCACCGAGCATGAGGGGCGCATCATCCAGAACCGTTCCCATGAATCGATTTTGCGCGAGATCGAAACCATTCGCGACCAGGTGCCCGGCTTTACCGGCGTGATCTCCGATCTTGGCGGTCCCACCGCCAACATGTACCGGCTCGGCTGCAACAGCGCCGAGATCGAGGCCGCCTGTCGTAAACCCTCCTGCGTCTTCCCTGCCATCTGCCCCAACCTGAACACCGATCACCGTGCGTTGACCTCTCTCTACCGCCAGGCGCGGAGCGTTGCGGGGGTCAACAAGGTGCTGATCGCCTCCGGTCTGCGCTACGACCTGGCGGTGGAAGACCCCGAGTACGTGCGCGAGTTGGTGACTCACCACGTGGGCGGGTATCTGAAGATCGCCCCGGAACACACCGAGCGCGGGGTGCTCGACAAGATGATGAAACCGGGCATCGGTACCTACGATGCCTTCAAGCGGATGTTCGAAAAATTCTCGCAAGAGGCGGGCAAGGCGCAGTACCTGATTCCCTATTTCATCGCGGCCCATCCGGGCAGCCGCGATGAGGATATGATGAACCTGGCGCTCTGGCTCAAGCGCAACGACTTCAAGGCGGACCAGGTGCAGGCGTTCTACCCCTCACCGATGGCCACCGCCACGGCGATGTACCACACCGGTCGTAACCCGCTGCGCAAGCTGACCTACAAGAAAAGTGGCGAGCGGGTGGAAACGGTGAAAGGGGAGCGTCAGCGCCGGTTGCACAAGGCGTTTCTGCGCTGGCACGACCCGGACAACTGGCCGCTGCTGCGGGAAGCGCT
>JAXHUI010000094.1:0-1143 GCA_034189745.1 Pseudomonadota bacterium | reverse complement strand
ATGCGGGATTGAATCGATTCCGCCGGCGTTGATCGGCACCCCCAAGGTAACCTCACCCGCCTCGAGACGGCGCGGGGCGCCCCGTTCTCAGCGGATTGAACGGGGTGATTTCAAGCCGGAAAAAAACGCTGAGTGAGCATTGTATTTGCTTCGAAGTTGGGTATTATGCTGAAAAGCGTTTGAATCCGGTGCTAGTGAAATAGCCGCCCGCGGGCAACCGGACAGCCGATGAGCGGTCGGCCCGGAGTTTGAGTTACTTGATGCGACAACCATTCAGCGGCCGTTTTGCCGCCCGTGCAACAGCCACTTCTACCCGTATTATCGGTTCAGGTGTCGGCCACCCCCTCTGCAGCCAGGTCTTGGCAGTTCTGAAGAACGCAATCGCTGTCGTCAGCGCTCCCATAGATCCCCCCGTTGTCATCCTTGATTGCCTGGTAACCATGACCGGTCGCGCCGGGGGGCGTGTGTCACGCAGTTGCAAAGAGAGTCGGTCAAGCTGTCTCACAACAGGCGACAGCGCTACCACAGCATTACCTGAGTGTGCCAATACCAGGGAAGATTTCCGCTTTCGGGCATGATGCCCGGGGGCTGAAAGAGGCCGGTTACCAACAGGTTCCGGTATCAAGGGGTTTGAGCGGTGTTTCAAACCCTTAGCGAATGGATCCCCCTTTGGTTGGATCCAACATAAAGAAAGGCCAGCCGCTGGCTGGTGCAGATGCAAAAGAAAGAGGCAAAAAATGTCACAGCTCGTAACGGGTACCGTCAAGTGGTTCAACGATGAAAAGGGCTTCGGCTTTATCCAGCAGGAAAGCGGCCCGGACGTCTTCGTCCACTTCCGTGCCATCAACGGTACTGGTCGTCGTTCCCTGCAGGAAAACCAGACAGTAACTTTCGAAGTTACTCAGGGCCAGAAAGGCCCGCAGGCTGAAAACGTCACTGTCGTTGCCTGAGCACCGATAGTCCGGATTCCAACAGCGGGCGCTATGCCCGCTGTTCTGTTTATCCCCCCAATGGCAGTGGAGGTGCCGTCGGTGGCCACCGCAGGCCGGTATCGCCCCTCCCCCCCCTAAGCCCTGAGTCAGTGCAACGCCAACCGGTCGGCCTGCCCATGCAGCCGGCACCGATCAGCGCTTGATGAACCCG
>JAXHUI010000093.1:0-5216 GCA_034189745.1 Pseudomonadota bacterium | reverse complement strand
CAGCAAGGGATTCAGCAAGGGATCCAGCAAGGGATTCAGCAAGGGATCCAGCAAGGCGAAAAGATCGGCATCCAGCGCGCCAAGCGCGAAACCGCCCGTAACCTGATCGCCCGCACCGAGATGGATGACGCCATGATCGCTGACATTTCAGGACTGCCGAAGGAAGAAGTCGCAGCACTTCGCTCCGAGACCAGACACTGAGTGAACGCGTGCTACCTGCCCTGGCCTCCTCCCTTCTCCAGCGGCAGGGGCGCTATGAGCCCCTGCTGTATAAACCGGGATGGGCAGCACCACCGCCGGCTCGATGGAAGGCTCAAGGGGGTGATGACCCTCTCGCCATCGCCCTGACGGAAGCCTTTAACCTTCCCATGGCCCAAGGCAAACCGCTTGTTGGCCCTGCACAACCGAAGCGACAGTCACCGACCGACGCCCTGAGCCGGTGCCTACCAGAGCAGGCCGAGCATTAAAGGGATGGTGACCATGGCCAACAGCGTCTGGCCGCTGATGATGGCGGCCATCAAGGGCGCGTCGCCGCCCAGCTGGCGCGCCAGGATGTAGGCCGAGGTGGCGGTGGGCAGGGCCGCCAGCAACACCGCCACCTGGACCAGCAGACCCGACAGCCCCATCAGCTGCGTCAGCCCCAAAGCCACCAGTGGCAGCAGCAGCAACTTCAGCCCGGCGGCCACCAGAAATGGTGCCGATGCGCGCCGTAACGCCGCCAGCTGCAAGCCGGCCCCCACGGTCATCAACCCCAAAGGCAGCGCGAGATTGCTCAACGGCGCCAAAACGCTCGCCAAAAGGGGATGGAATCCAATGTCGAAGTAACTCCAGAACACCCCGATCAAGGAGCCGAGGATCAGCGGATTGGTTAGAATGGCCCTCGATACCGGACCCAGCCGCACCTTGTCCTGGCTGACCACCAGGGCAAACATCAAAATGCACAGCAGATTCAACAGCGGCACCATCACCGCCATCGCGATCGCCGTCAAGGACAGCCCCTGATCACCCAGCAACATGCCACCCGCGGCCAGGGCGACGTAAGAATTGAACCGAATGGCTCCTTGGAAGACGGAGGAAAACACCGCCCCGGGCCAGCGCCAGAACCACTGCACCACCGCCAACAACAGGGTCTGAGTCGCCAACAGGGCAAGGATCAGCAGGGCAATGTCGCCATAGGCAGATGGCGGTAGACGCGCCTGCCCCAGCTTGAATACCAGCATCGCCGGGAACAGCACGTAATAGGTCAAACGCTCGGCCTGGGGCCAGAACTCCCTTCCGGGAAACTCCCAGCGCCGCAGCCCGTATCCAAGCAGGATTAACACGAACACCGGCACCAGTGCCTGAACCATCACCGGCACGGGTTTGAACTCATCTCTTTTGCTGTTCCGCGATCGCCTTGACTCGGGCGCGAATATGGTTGAGCACTAAAAAGGCACCCGGAAAGATCGCACCGAATACCGCAGCAGCGATGCGGGACAATATCGCGAAAAAAAAGCCACCGCCTCGCCAGCCACGGATGAAGCCACCAATGAGCAAAAGCCAAAGCCCAACCCCCAACAGAATCCCATGCAGGTTTACGACGATTTTCCGACCTCGGCATAACCCTCCTTTTGATTCCATCCAAAGCGTGTTACCCCCAAGCAGAATTTTTGTCAAGCCAGTCCCAGACGCGCCAGGGTGGGCTGGATGGTTGCATCCAGGCGCCCCCGTTTGCCACTGGGGCTGATCCGGCCGTTGCCGGTGCTGTTCGGAGCTGAACTTTTCCAGCGGGTTGGCAATGATGGCCCGAATCGAGTTCAGGTCGTCATTCGCTATGCAGGAAAGCACGGTTTTGTGCCAACACGGGGCGTGGCCGGTCTGTTGTTGCCCGCAGGGGTCTGCTACCCTGATGCGCCGCCGTGAGCGGCCTGTGCGCAAAGTGTAGCGCAATACAGTATAGGTTTTTCGCGCCAACAGGGCCGCTGGCCCGCCCCTGGCGCACCCCCTTGGCTGTGCAGTGGTGTTCATGTCGTGGCATGGCGTCGCGTTCTCTCGGCCTGCCATCCAGCCCAATGGTTACAACGGTGTTTATCGACAACGCATCCCCATGAAAGAAACGAAATCGAAGCAAGCCGCTGAAAATGCTCACACCCCGATGATGCAACAGTACCTGCGCATCAAGGCGCAGCACCCGGATCAGCTGATCTTTTACCGCATGGGTGACTTCTATGAGCTGTTCTATGACGATGCCAAAAAAGCCGCGCAGTTGCTGGATATTTCGCTGACGTCGCGGGGCAAGTCCGCCGGCGAGCCGATTCCGATGGCGGGTATCCCCTACCACAGCGCCGATGGCTACATCGCCCGCATCGTCAAGGCGGGCGAGTCGGTGGTGATCTGCGAGCAGGTCGGCGACCCGGCCACCAGCAAGGGGCCGGTAAAACGGGAAGTGGTTCGTATCGTGACCCCCGGCACCTTGAGCGACGAAGCGCTGCTGGATGAGCAGCAGGACAACATCCTGATGGCGATCAACCCCCAGGGAGAGCGTTTCGGGCTGGCGCTGATGGATATCAGCTCCGGGCGATTCAGCCTGTTTGAGGTGGAGGGGGATGAGGCACTGCTGGCGGAGCTGGAGCGGCTGCGCCCGGCCGAGCTGCTCTACCCCGATGACGCCCCCCTGCCACGGGTGGTGGGCAAACGCCCCGGCAGCCATGGCCGCCCCCCCTGGGAGTTTGAGCCGGACACCGCGCGGCGGTTGCTGTGCGAGCAGTTCGATACGCGCGATCTGAGTGGGTTCGGCTGTGACCATCTGCCGGTGGCGGTCGGCGCGGCGGGCTGCCTGCTGCAGTATGCGCGTGATACCCAGCGCAGCGCCCTGCCCCATATCCGTCGTATCCAGGTGGAACAACACGATGAGGCGGTGATCCTGGATGCCGCCACGCGGCGCAACCTCGAACTCGACCAGAACCTGTCGGGCGGACACAGCAACACCCTGGCCTCGGTGCTGGATCGATGTCGCACGGCGATGGGCAGTCGCCTGCTACGGCGCTGGTTACACCGACCACTACGAGACCGCGCCCTCCTCGAGGGGCGCCAGGATGCGATCCGCTGGCTGCTGGAACCTGGCCCTGGTGAGGCGATCGCGGCGCCGCTGCGCCGGGTCGGTGATATGGAACGGATTCTATCGCGCATCGCCTTGCGTTCCGCCCGCCCGCGCGATCTCGAGCGCCTGCGCAACGCGCTGACCGCGCTGCCCGAATTACAACAGCAGCTCCAGGGGGCGGATGCCCCCCTGATCAACCAGCTGGCTGAATCGATCGCCACTTTCCCCAAGCTGGCGGAACGGCTGCAACGGGCGATCATCGATGCGCCGCCGGTGGTGATCCGCGACGGTGGGGTGATCGCCCCCGGCTACGATGCCGAACTGGATGAACTGCGCGGCCTCAGTGAGAATGCCGGCGATTATCTGCTGCAGTTGGAGCAACGGGAGCGGGCACGCACCGACATCGCCACCCTCAAGGTGGGCTATAACCGGGTGCACGGCTACTACATCGAGGTTACCAAGGCACAATCGAGCCGGATACCGGCAGACTATATCCGCCGGCAAACGCTGAAAAATGCGGAGCGCTTCATCACCCCGGAACTGAAAGCGTTCGAGGACAAGGCGCTGAGCGCCAAAAGCAGGGCGCTGGCGCGGGAGAAGGCGCTCTATGATGAGCTGATCGAGGGGGTGGCCGCTGAACTGGGTCCGCTACAGGAGTCGGCCGCGGCACTGGCGCAACTGGATGTGCTCAATACGTTGGCCGAGCGCGCCGGCGCCCTTGAATACCAGCGCCCGCAACTGGTTGACGAACCTTGCATCCAGATCGAGGCGGGCCGTCATCCGGTGGTGGAGGCTGCGCTGGAGGCGCCGTTCGTGGCCAATGATCTGGAGCTGCATGACGGGCGGCGGATGCTGATCATAACCGGCCCCAACATGGGGGGTAAATCCACCTATATGCGCCAGGCGGCACTGATCACTTTGCTGGCCCATATCGGCAGCCATGTTCCGGCACGGGCCGCCCGCATCGGTATCGTCGACCGGATCTTCACCCGGATGGGCTCCTCGGATGATCTGGCCGGGGGGCGCTCCACCTTCATGGTCGAGATGACGGAAACCGCCAACATTCTGCACAACGCCACCGAGCGCAGCCTGGTGCTGATGGATGAAGTGGGCCGTGGCACCAGCACCTTCGATGGCCTCTCCCTGGCCTGGTCCTGTGCCGAGTATCTCGCCCGTGAGATTCGCGCCTTCACCCTGTTCGCGACCCACTACTTCGAACTCACCGCCCTGCCTGAGCAAGCAGCGGGGGTCGATAACGTCCACCTGACGGCGGTGGAGCACAACGACCACATCGTCTTCATGCACGAGGTGCAGCCAGGCCCCGCCAGCCAAAGCTATGGCCTGCAGGTGGCGCAACTGGCCGGCATTCCGCCGCAGGTGATCGATCAGGCCCGCGCCAAGCTTGTTCTGCTGGAGCAGGACAGCCGCAGCAGCGCCAGCCAGCCACGGCGCAACCCACCGGCACCGCCCGACGACGCCCCGGTGCAGAACGATCTGTTTGTCAGCGCGCAACCATCGGCCGCCGAGCTCCAGCTGCGCAAACTGCAACCGGATGAGCTGACCCCACGCCAGGCCCTGGAAGCGCTTTACAGCCTCAAGCAGCTATTGGAGTGAGACAAACAGCTCCGGGGCACTATACTGCCAGACAAACATCCAACCGGAGCCGATCCATGACCTATATCGTGACCGAGAACTGCATTCTCTGTAAGTACACCGACTGTGTGGAGGTGTGCCCCGTGGACTGCTTCTATGAAGGCCCGAACTTTCTGGTGATCCACCCGGACGAGTGTATCGACTGCGGCCTGTGCGAGCCGGAATGCCCCGCCGAAGCCATTGTGGCTGAGGATGATCTAAGTAATGCGCAGGAGATTTTCTTCCAACTGAACCGGGAGCTGTCTGAAACCTGGCCCAACATCAATCAGCGCAAGCCACCGCTGCCCGACGCCGACCAGTGGAACGGCGTGCCCGACAAGCTCAAGTATCTGCAGCGCTGACAGGAGGTGTGAAAGGGTGCCGGCACCCGCTACTGCAGCAGATCCTCTCCGCTCAGACCGTTTTGCTCCACGATCTCGCGCAGCTTGCGCAGGGCTTCGACCTGGATCTGACGCACCCGCTCGCGGGTCAGGCCAATTTCCCG
>JAXHUI010000092.1:0-5223 GCA_034189745.1 Pseudomonadota bacterium | reverse complement strand
GATTCCGGCCGGCAGTTTTTTCGGCCCCCGGCGGCCAACGTCAATAAACTGGAAATGGTTCTTCAGACGGTCAGACATATTGCCACCTCGTCCGATACCTGCCACTGGGGCAGATATCGCAGTTAGTCTTTTTCAGTGCTTACTCGGGACGCGCGCGCACCGTGTTCAGGAGATCGTTCAGACTTGCAGCCTTGGGTTTCACCAGCCAGAACTTGCCACAAAAGTCATAGAAGTTGTCCAGAATCTCCTGTCCCCAGTCGCTGCCGGTTTCGGCCGTGAACTCCGCGATCACCGCGCGCAGGTGGTTTTTGTAGGATTCCATCTGCTCGGTTGCGATGCGGTGAATCTCCACCAGCTCGTGGTTGTACTTGTCCACGAAGGTGTTATCGCAGTCCAGTACATAGGCGAAACCGCCAGTCATGCCGGCACCAAAGTTATAGCCGGTTGCACCCAGTACGGTGACCAGCCCGCCGGTCATGTATTCACAGCAGTGATCACCGGCGCCCTCGATCACGGCGTGGCAGCCTGAGTTGCGCACCGCGAACCGCTCGCCGGCGCGACCCGCCGCGAACAGCTTGCCGCCGGTGGCGCCGTAGAGGCAGGTGTTGCCGAGAATGGCGGTCTCCCGCGAGCGGAAGGTCGCTGCGGCGAACGGGCGCACCACCACCTTACCACCCGCCATCCCCTTGCCGACGTAATCGTTGGCGTCGCCCTCCAACAACAGATGCTGGCCGCCGGCGTTCCAGACCCCAAAGGATTGGCCGGCATGGCCGTGAAAACGGAACACGATCGGCGTATCTTCCATGCCGAGATTGCTGTGGTGGCGGGCGATCAAGCCGGAGGTGCGCGCCCCCACCGAGCGATCGCAGTTGGTGATCTCCAGCGTCCACTCCCCGCCGGAGCGGTTCTCGATCGCCTGCTGTGCCAACTCCAGCATACGGTCATTCAGGCTGCCCGGATCATAGGGCTGGTTACGTGCCTGCTGACAGGTGTGAGGGTAGTCGGCGGGCACCCCGGCGGTGCCGATGATCGGCTCCAGATCCAGATGGTTCTGCTTGTCGGTCACCCCCGGCAGAACCTCCAGCAGATCCACCCGCCCGATCAGCTCATCGAAGCGGCGAACACCGATCTGGGCCATCAACTCCCGGGTCTCCTCCGCCACGAAGCGGAAGAAGTTTTTCACCATCTCCACGGTGCCGCGGAAGTGCTCTTCGCGCAGATCCTGACGCTGGGTGGCAACACCGGTGGCGCAGTTGTTCAGATGGCAGATGCGCAGGTATTTGCAGCCCAGCGCCACCATCGGCATGGTGCCGAAGCCGAAGCTCTCCGCCCCCAAAATGGCGGCCTTGACCACATCCAGACCGGTCTTCAGCCCCCCATCCGTTTGCAGCCTGACCTTGCCGCGCAGATGGTTGGCGCGTAGCGACTGATGGGCATCGGCCAGCCCCAGCTCCCAGGGGGAGCCGGCGTAGTGGATCGAGGTCAGCGGTGAGGCCGCCGTGCCGCCATCGTAGCCGGAAATGGTGATCAGGTCCGCATAGGCCTTGGCCACCCCGCAGGCGATGGTGCCCACCCCCGGGCGGGAGACCAGCTTGACGGAGACCAGCCCATCCGGGTTGATCTGCTTGAGATCGAAGATCAGCTGGGCCAGATCCTCGATCGAGTAGATGTCGTGGTGCGGCGGTGGCGAAATCAGTGTGACGCCCGGCACCGAATAGCGCAGCCGCGCGATCAGCGCGTTCACCTTGCCCCCCGGTAGCTGACCCCCCTCCCCCGGCTTGGCACCCTGGGCGACCTTGATCTGCATCACATCGGCACTCATCAGGTACTCCGGCGTCACGCCGAAGCGACCGGAGGCAACCTGCTTGATCTTGGAGCGCTTGTTGGTGCCGTGGCGGGCGGGATCTTCCCCCCCCTCACCGGAGTTGGAACGCCCGCCCAGTTCGTTCATCGCCACCGCCAGCGCTTCATGCGCCTCCGGCGACAGGGCGCCCAGTGACATCGCCGCGCTGTCGAAGCGGGGGAAAATCTTCTCGATCGGCTCCACCTGATCCAGCGGGATCGGTTGCAGCGTTTTCTTCAGCCCCAGCAGGTCACGCAGGGTGGCGACGCCACGCTGGTTCACCAGCTCGGCGTAACGGGCGTAGGCGCGTTTGTCACCGTTGGTGACCGCCTCATGAATGGTAGTGACCACATCCGGGTTGCAGGCGTGGTACTCGGCCCCATGCACATACTTGAGCAGGCCGCCCTGCTGGATCGGCTTGCGGGCGTTCCAGGCTTCCCGCGCCAGCAGCGCCTGCTCCTGCTGAAAGTGGCTGAAACGGGCCCCTTCGATGCGGCTACACACCCCCCGGAAACAGAGATCGACCACCTCGCTGGAGAGCCCCACCGCCTCGAACAGCTGCGCCCCGCGGTAGGAAGCGATGGCGGAGATCCCCATCTTGGAGAGGATCTTCAGCAGCCCCTTGTTGATCCCCTTGCGATAGTTTTCATGTGCCTGCAGCGGCTCCAGCGCCAGCTCGCCGGTGCGACAGAGATCATTCAGCACCCGGTAGGCGAGGTAGGGATAGACCGCCGTCGCCCCGAAACCGAACAGCACGGCAAAGTGGTGCGGGTCGCGGGCGGTTCCGGTCTCGACGATCAGGTTGGTTTCGCAGCGCAGCCCCTTCTCCACCAGATGGTGGTGCACCGCACCGGTGGCCATCGCGGCGTGGATCGGCAGCTGGCCGCGCCGTAGATAGGCGTCGGTCAGGACCAGCAGGGTGACGCCGCTGCGGGCGGCGCTCTCGGCCCTGGCACAGAGCTCTCGCAGCGCCTGCTCCAGCCCGGTTTCGGGGTCATACTGCAGATCCAGATCGACCGAATCGAACCCCTCCAGCTTACAGTTGCGCATGAACTGGAACTTGCTCGCCGACAGCACCGGGGTGGTCAAAATCAGGCGGCGGGCATGTTCGGGGGTTTCCTCGAATACGTTCTGCTCCGCGCCGATGCAGGTCTCCAGCGACATCACGATCGCCTCGCGCAGCGGGTCGATCGGGGGGTTGGTAACCTGAGCGAACTGCTGCCGAAAATAGTCATAGAGAGAACGGACCCGGCTGGAGAGCACCGCCATCGGTTTGTCATCCCCCATGGAGCCGACCGCCTCCATGCCGGTTTCCCCCAGCGGGCGCAGGATCTGATCGCGCTCCTCGAAGGTGACCTGATACATCTTCATGTGCTGCCGGGTCTCATCCGGCGACATATTGCGGAACGAGCGCGACTCCTCATGAAAGCTCATGGTCTGTTCCAGACGGATGGCGTTCTCCCGCAGCCACCGCTTGTAGGGCTGGCCGGATTTGAGCTTATTGTCTACATCCTGGGTGTGCAGCACCTCACCGGTCTGGGTATCGATCGACAGGATCTGACCTGGACCCACCCGACCCTGCGCCACGATATCCTCCGGCTTGTAATCGAACACGCCGATTTCGGAGGCGGTGCAGATATACCCATCCCGGGTCATCACCCAGCGGGACGGGCGCAGGCCGTTGCGATCGAGCATACACACCGCATGGCGGCCATCGGTCATCACCAGGCCGGCCGGCCCGTCCCAAGGCTCCATGTGCATGGAGTGAAACTCATAGAAGGCGCGCAGATCGGAGTCCATGGTCTCCACATTCTGCCAGGCCGGTGGCACCAGCATCCGCACGGCGCGGTAGAGGTCCATCCCGCCGACCAGCAGAAACTCCAGCATATTGTCCATGCTGGAGGAGTCGGAGCCGGTGGTGTTGACGATCGGTTGCAGCGCTTCGATATCCGGCAGCAGCTCGGTGGAAAACTTGGTGCGCCGCGCCCGGGCCCAGTTGCGGTTGCCCTCGATGGTGTTGATCTCGCCGTTGTGGGCCAGAAACCGGAACGGCTGCGCCAGGGGCCAGCGCGGTGCGGTGTTGGTGGAGAAGCGTTGGTGATAGGTGCAGATAGCCGTTTCCAGGCGGGGGTCGTGCAGATCCTGGTAGAACACCGGCAGATCCACCGGCATCATCAGCCCCTTGTAGGACAGCACCTTGTCGGACAGGCTGCAGATGTAAAAATCGGGATCATCGGCGAGAGCGATCTCCGCCCTGCGGCGGGCGGTAAACAGGCTGACGGTGAACCGGCGCGGGCTTTTGTCGTTGGGATCGATGAAGACCTGTTCGATCCGGGGCAGCGTATCCTTGGCGATGGGGCCAAGACAGCCATCGTTGGTGGGCACCTGCCTCCAGCTCAACACCCGCAGCCCTTCGGCTCGAAGCGCTGAATCGAGCTGCTCACGGGCCACCGCTGCCTGCCGCGGCTCGGGGGAGAGAAATACCATCCCCACGGCATAGTGTTCGCCCAGCTCGATGCCCAGCTCCTCGGCGGCCACGGTGCGCAGAAATCGGTCCGGCATCTGCATCAGCAGGCCGCAGCCGTCGCCGGTCTTGCCATCGGCTGCAATACCACCGCGGTGTGTCATGCACGCCAGTGCCTGAATCGCCTTGTCCAACAGATCATGGCTGGCCTGTCCCTGCATGTGGGCCATCAGGCCGAATCCACAGTTATCCTTGAACTCCCCGTGGCGATATAGACCTTTATTCATACGCCGACCTCGCTAAAACTCTTTTGAATCAAAAAGTTATATAAACCGTTTTCTTCCGCCGAGCAAATTATGGGCAAAAAGGGGAAGCAATTCTACCTACGGAAAGGGTCGGACTCAAGGGAATTGTAGCCGTTATTGCACCAATACGGTGCATTGCGGCAAAAATAGTTGCTCTGCTTGCACCTCCACGGGGCGCCCATAGGCAAAACCGCCCGCGGCGCACTCACTTTTTGCGGATATCCGCCTTGACTCCAGCGATCGATCGCGCCCAGGGGCGCAGTTTACGCAGGGAGGGCGGCAGCTCAGCGATCGCGCGGGTTGCCGCAGCCCGGGTGGCATACTGCCCGTACACCACCACATGCCAAGGCGCCCCCTTGAAAACGGTGCGGAAATAATAAAACCGCTGCGGCTGCTCCTGAGCTTGAATGAACTCTCGGATGCTGGTTTCCGAGCGCGCACCCATCACCTGAAGGGTGTAGCCCTGGTCGGGCCAACTGAGCAGCTCCTCCTCGCGCAACCATTGCCGCGCCACGCCGCCCGCCGTCGTGGCCGCCGGGGTGGCTGGTTTCTGTTGCGGTTTCGCCGCCGGTTTCGGTTCCGGTTTTGGTTCCGGTTTTGGTTCCGGCTTC
>JAXHUI010000091.1:0-5274 GCA_034189745.1 Pseudomonadota bacterium | reverse complement strand
AGGATCCATTACTACCTGAAGTTGGGGGAGATGCGGTTGTCCGAGGCGGTTGTCATAGAGATCGACGCGCGAGGTTGTATCGTGCGTATGAATGAGGCCGCGGAGCGCTTCATGGGGTGTTGTGCCGCCGAGGCGGGGGGCGCATCGCGTCTCTGGGAGCGGTTGATCCCGCTGGAGGAGCGCCCCCGGGTCCATGCGCTTTTTGCGGCGCAGCACGCCTTCGCCTGCGAACTGGAGCACCACTGCCTCTCCCATACCGGCGAGCGGCGGCTGTTTCATTGGGTCTATACGGCGGTGTGCGCCGGCGCCGAGCGGACGGGCCACTGGGTCGCCGTCGGCACCGATCTCACCCAGCAAAACCGCCTTGCCCGCCATAACCAAAACCTGGCGGCCTACAACAGCCTTCTCGCTCGGGTCAATCAACTGATCGCCCAGGCGGAGGATGAAGCGGGGCTGCTCCAGACGATCTGCGAGCTGGCCGTTGATGTCGCCGCTGTGCGCCTGGCCTGGATCGGGCGCCCCGACGCGGCGGGGTGGTTCACCTTTCTCGCTCAGGCCGGCCCGGCGCTCGGCAGCCTCGATGAGATCGTTGTCTCCAGCGATGCCGAGCAGGCCGCCGGCCGCGGCTGTGTGGGTCAGGCCTGGCGGGCCGGCTCGCCTCGCTTCCACGATATTCTCCACACCCCCTCCCTTCGCGGCCCATGGTGGCAGACAGCCCGTCGCCACGGCATTGGCGCGATCGCCTCGCTACCCATCCGCCGTCACGGCGAGGTGTGGGCGCTGCTGGCTCTCTATGCGGCGGAGGGGGACACTTTCGACACCGCTGTGCAGCAGCTCTTGATCGAGCTGACGCAGGATATCTCCCACGGCCTGGAGCTACTCGAGTTGCGCCGCTGGAAGAGTGCCCTGCTCGACTATTCCGACGCCGGCATTCTGGTGGTGCGCGAGCGCGCCATTCTCTCTGGTAACGCTCGCTTTGCCCGCATGTTCGGTTACGCGAGCTTTGATGAGCTGAGCGGGCGCTCCGTGTGCTGCCTCTACCCCAACGAGGAAAGCTTCCGGCAGGTGGGGGAGGAGTACACCACCCTGACGCGGGAGGGGGTGGTGCGCCTGCAAGCGGTTCCCTTCCTGCGCCGCGATGGCACGGTAATGCCGTGCGATCTCATCGGTACCTGGCTCGATGGAGAGAACTTCATCTGGACCTTCGTCGATGTGAGCGAACGGGAGCGGGAGAAACAGCAGCGGATCGAGCTGGAGCGGCTCTACCAGGCGCTGATGGGCGAGGGGGAGGTGCTGCTGCAGGCGCAGAGCGAGGCGGAGATCCTGCAGGAGACCTGCAACCGGCTGGTGCAGGGCACGATGTTTCAGGCCGTCTGGATCGGGCAGCCCGACGGGAGCGGCCACTTCACCCCCCTGGCGCGGGCGGGTGTCGGCTCGGAGCTGGTCACCGCCCCGCCGGTGCCCGTGGATCACCCCAGCGCGGTGATCGCCCTCGCCTGGCAGCGCAACGAAACCGCCGTCGATAATGACCATATCGTCATGGTCGGCGACACCCCCTGGACCGCCTCGCTGCAGCGCAACCGCTGGGCCGCGGCGCTGGCAACCCCCATCCATCGCCACGGCGCACCCTGGGCGGCGCTGGCCTTTGCCTCGCCGCAACCAGAGGCGTTCAACCCGCCCACCATAGAGCTGTGCGAGCGCATCGCCCGGCTGCTCGGCCACGGCCTCGATGAGCTGGATCGCAAGGCGGCCCTGCTGGCGCTGCAGTCGGCGGAGGCCCACCGGGCGCGCCACGATACTCTCACCGGGCTGCCCAACCGCTTCGCGCTGGAGCAGTACCTGCCGCAGGCGATCGCCCGAGCACAACGCCACGGTAGTTGGCTCGCCGTGGGGCTGCTGGATCTGGATGAGTTCAAGCCGGTCAATGATCGTTTCAGCCATGAGGCGGGGGATGACCTGTTGCGTCAGTTGGCGCAACGGATGGGGGAGCAGGTGCGCAAGACCGACTTTCTCGCCCGTCTCGGCGGCGATGAGTTCGTGGTGGTGTTCGAGGATCTCGATGAGCCCCGGGTGATGGAGCAGATCCGCCAGGCGCTGACCCGCCTGCACCGGGCGGTGGAAGTGCCCTTCGACCTTGGCGCCGGGCACAAGGCTGAAGTGGGCATGACCCTGGGGCTGGCCTTCTATCCGGTCGATGGCGATGAACCCAGCGCACTGCTGCGCCGGGCGGATGCGGCGATGTACCAGGCCAAGGCGCACAAGGCGGACCGGGCCTGCTGGTGGCAAACGCGAACCACTCAGATCGATCTGGAGCCCGACACCAGCTTCGACCCCTTCGGTACCGAATCGCGCAAACTGCTCGATGGCATTTACGCCGAAGTGGAGGGGGTAGCCGACGATTTCGTCAAGGCGTTTTACGCCAACCTGGCGCGGGAGTCCGGGCCGGACGAAATTCTCGCTTGCCTCTCGCCCCAGGATCATGCCGCGCTGCGGCAGGCGCTGGCGCGGCATCTTCGTTTCCTGCTCCATCCGCGGACCACCCCCTCCGACATCGTTCTGGCGGCGCAGCGGCTGGGGCGGGTGCACGCCCTGGTGGGGGCCAGTAGCGCCTGGATGAGCCAGGCGATGCAGATATTTCAGGATCTGCTGCGCTCCCACCTGGAGCGGATGATCACCATGGCGCGCAACCGCTACCGGCTGGAGCGGGCCCTGGGGGCGCGCCTGCAACTGGATATCTGCACTCAGCTGGCGGCGGTGCAGCAGGTGAGCGATCTCTACAACGCCCACCTGGCGCGCAGCCTCGACGCCCCCGGCAACTGGAACGATCAGGCTCAGGCGGAGCTGGAGGCGCTCGCGGCGCTGCCGGGTGTTTCCGCCTGTGTGCTGCTGCGGCTGCAGTCCGACGCCACCTTCGTGGTCGAATTCGCCGCCGGCAAGGCGGCGCCGGCGATGGTGGAGAACCTGAACACCACCGCCATCCGCCCCCACCTCGATGATCGTTCCGACACCGGGCGCGGCCTCATCGCCGAGGCCTGGCGCAGCGGCCAGATTCAAATCACGGATGCCTACATGCAGGATGAGCGCACCGCCGCTTGGCATACGGCGTTCGCCGCACTGGGGCTACGCAGCCTGGCGGCGATTCCGGTGACGGTGGACTCGGCCCCGGTTCTGGTGCTGGGGGTGTACGGCGCCTACCCCCACCAGTTCTCATCCAGCTGGATGCGAACCTTCACCGCCTCGCTGCGCACCCGCTGGGAGCAACTGGCCCGCGGCGCCCACTGCCGTCTGCCACCGATCGATCGCGACCGGGCCGAGCGCTACCGCGAGCTGCTCCACGGCGGCGGCCTGCGCCTGCTGGTGCAACCGGTGGTGGATCTCCACTCGGGCGAGACGCTCAAGGTGGAGGCGTTGGCCCGCCTGGAAACGCCCGAGGGGGAGCTGATCACCCCGGACCGCTTCCTGCCGGCGCTGGGGCAGCAGGATCTGGCGGCCCTGTTTCGGCTGGGGCTAAAAGCCGGCCTGGAGGGGCTGCGCCGCTGGCGTCGTCGAGGGGTGAAGCATGGTCTTGCCCTCAACCTGCCATCGCCCACCCTGGTACACCCGGAGTGTCCCGCGTGGATCGAGCAGGCGCTGGGTGCCAGCGGCGTGGCGCCGCCGGCCCTCACCCTGGATCTACTGGAGGACCAGAGCGTCGGCGAGGCCCGGCTCGGCGAGGCGATCAACCGTCTGGCGCGGTTGGGCGTGCGGATCGCCATCGACGACCTAGGCTCCGGCTACAGCAATCTCAACCGGCTCGCCAGCCGACCGGTGGATACCCTCAAGGTGGACCAGCTTCTCGTGGGCAACGTGGCGACAGACCCGATCAAGACCTTCGGCCTCATCCACACGGCGGTGGAGCTCGGCCACAACTTCGATTGCAAGGTGGTCATCGAGGGGGTGGAGAGCGACGCGCTGATCGAAGCGGCCAGCCTGCTCGGAGCGCAATACGCCCAGGGGTTTGCCATCGCCCGGCCGATGCCGATCGAACAGCTGCCGGCGTGGCACCGGGCGGGCGGTTGGCGGGCGTCGCCGCCGTCGGGCCCGATCCGAACCAGCCTCGGGGCGTTGGCCTTCCACTGGTTGTATCTGCACCGCAACGCGCCCCCGCCGACCCGCTTGGGCGAGTGTCCGCTGACCGAATTCCTGGCCCGACAGGGAGCCCGGGGGCAGGCGGCGAGGGAGTGGCACGCTCGCCTCCACCAGGCGGCGGACCTGCCTGCCAGGAAAGCGGCGGGGCAGCAGCTGCTGCGCTGCCTCATCGGCTTTATCGAGCGCGAGATGGGGTGATGCGGCCTGTGGTCCCTGCCCGCCCGCCCGCGCGTCGGTTGTGGGCTCTGCTGTGCGATCACAGTGATCCGACCGAGACGAACGCCGGTTAAAACGGGATAATGCCACCCCTTTGGCATCGGCCCCGTTGCGCAACTCAAATTCGGTACCCCGTTCATGGAAATCAAGGTCAACTATCTCGACAATCTCCGGCTCGAAGCCAGCTTCGACGACTTCAGGCTGATCGCCGATCAGCCGATCCGTTACAAGGGCGATGGCTCCGCGCCTGCTCCGTTCGACTATTTTCTCGCCTCGTCGGCGCTGTGCGCGGCCTACTTCGTCAAGCTGTACTGCGATGCGCGGGATATTCCCACCGAAGGGATCCGCCTGTCGCAGAACAACCTCGTCGACCCGGAGAACCGCTACCACCAGACCTTCAGGATTCAACTGGAGCTGCCGGAGGGGATCTCCGCCAAAGACCGGCAGGGTATTGTGCGCGCCATCGACCGCTGCACCGTGAAGCGGGTGGTGCAGACCGGCCCGGGCTTCGAGATCGAGGTGGTGGATAACCTGGATGGGGACGCCCAGGCGCTGCTGCTGGCCCGGCCCGAGGGTGAAGGCTCCACCTGGATCGAGGGCAAGGATCTGCCGCTGGAGCAGACCATCGCCAACATGACGCGGATTCTGGCCGATCTGGGGATGAAGATCGAGATCGCCTCCTGGCGCAACATCGTCCCCCATGTCTGGTCGCTGCATATCCGCGACGCGGCCTCCCCCCTCTGCTTCACCAACGGCAAAGGGGCCACCAGAGAGAGCGCATTGGCCTCGGCGCTGGGTGAGTTTATCGAACGGCTGAGCTGCAACTTCTTCTACAACGACCAGTTTTTCGGTACAGCGATCGCCAACAGCGCCTTCGTCCACTACCCCAACGAGAAGTGGTTTCCGCCCGGGCCCGATGATGCCCTGCCC
>JAXHUI010000090.1:0-5340 GCA_034189745.1 Pseudomonadota bacterium | reverse complement strand
GTTTCGAGGATCTGGTGGCCGCCGGCGTGGTGTTGACCGGGGGTACCGCCAAGATGGAGGGGGCGGTGGAGCTGGCGGAGGAGATCTTCCACATGCCGGTACGGCTGGCCCGGCCACAGGGGATCCGCGGGCTGGAGGAGCAGCTGAGCAACCCGATCTACGCCACCGTGATCGGTCTGCTGCACTACGCGCGCGAGGGCCATGGGCCGGTCAGCCCGGCGCCGGCGATAGAAGCATACCAACCGGGCTCGCGGCCGCGGCGCGGCGTGGACGGTGGGCTGTTGTCGCGGCTGAAACAGTGGCTGCACGGTGATGATTGAATGTGGTTAAACAGCGGCACCCGGCGACGGAACGGGGCCGTATCTGGAGGGGATCGATATGTTTGAATTGGTGGATAGCGTACCGCAGAGTGCGGTGATCAAGGTGGTCGGTGTGGGTGGCGGCGGTGGCAATGCCGTCAACCACATGGTGACCACCGAGCTGGAGGGGGTCGAGTTCATCTGTGCCAATACCGACGCACAGGCCCTGAACAGCATGGCGGCCAACACCGCGCTGCATATCGGTGGCGAGCTGACCAAGGGGCTGGGCGCCGGGGCCAACCCGGAGGTGGGGCGGCAGGCGGCGATGGAGGACCGGGAGCGGATCGCGGCGGCGCTCTCCGGCGCCGATATGGTGTTCATCACCGCCGGGATGGGCGGGGGTACCGGTACCGGGGCGGCGCCGGTCGTGGCGCAAGTGGCGCGCGAAATGGGCATTCTCACCGTGGCGGTCGTCACCCGGCCGTTTTCGTTCGAGGGGCGCCGGCGCAAGAAAGTGGCCGAAGAGGGGATCCGGGAACTACAGGAGCAGGTGGATTCACTGATCATCATCCCCAACGAAAAGCTGCTGCCGGTGCTGGGTAAAAACTGCACCCTGGTCAGTGCCTTCGGTACGGCCAACGATGTGCTCAAGGGGGCGGTGCAGGGGATCGCCGACCTGATCACCCGCCCGGGGATGATCAACGTGGACTTTGCCGACGTGCGCACCGTGATGTCGGAGATGGGGATGGCGATGATGGGCACCGGCGTGGCCCGGGGTGAAAACCGTGCCCGGGAGGCGGCCGAGGCGGCGATCAATAGCCCCCTGCTGGAAGATATCGATCTGAAGGGCGCCAGCGGCATTCTGGTCAACATCACCGCCGGCCCCGATCTGAGCCTGGGGGAGTTCTCCGCGGTTGGGGATCTGGTCGAGGAGTACGCCTCGGAAAACGCCACGATCGTGGTGGGCACCGTGATCGATCCCGAGCTGTCCGACCAGCTCAAGGTCACCGTGGTCGCCACCGGGCTGGAGCGGGCCCATAGCGCCGAGTCCCGTGTGGTGAACGGTGGCACCAGCGCGGCGCGGGCCCGCGCTGCGCGGACGGTGAAAACGGCCGACGCCGGTCAGCCGGAGCTGTCGAACGTGCTGCGCAACCGTGCAGCTGAAGAGAAGCCCCAGTCGGCACAGAAAGAGCGGACGGCAACGCAGGCAAAGGCGTCGCCGCTGCAGAAAACCGGTACCGACGACATGGAGTTGCTCGATATCCCGGCATTTCTGCGCCGCCAGGCGGACTGACCGGATCGGCGCCCCGCGCAGGCCGGGCGCGTGGGCGCGCTACCGTGGGGGGGACGCCCGGCTCCTCCTTACTCCTCCCGGCACCACTTGACGGTGTAGAGGTCGAGCCGGCGATCTTTCAGGTTGGTGACCGAGCCCTCATTGCGGATCACCCGGATCTGGTCCAGATCGAGATCGGAAAACATGATCATCTCGGTGTTGGGGGTGGTCTCCGCCATGACGGCATCGTGCGGAAAGGCGAAGTCCGAAGGTGAAAACACGGAGGACTGCGCGTACTGCACATCCAGACTCTCCACCGAGGGCAGGTTGCCGACGCTGCCGCAGATCACCGTATAACACTCGTTTTCGATCGCTCGCGCCTGGGCGCAGTTGCGCACCCGCAGGTAGCTGTTTTTGGTGTCGGTCCAGAAGGGGACGAACAGAATATCCATATCCTGCTCCGCCAGCAGGCGGCCCAGCTCGGGAAACTCCACGTCGTAGCAGATCAGAATCCCCACCCGCCCGGCGTCGGTGTCGAAGACGCGTAACTGGTCGCCACCACGGATCACCCAATCGCGCCGCTCATGGGGGGTGATGTGGAGCTTGCGCTGCTCCTCCACCGTGCCATCCCGGCGACACAGATAGCTGACGTTGTAGAGGTGGTCGCCATCGAGCAGGGGCATCGAGCCGGTGATGATATTGATGTTGTAGCTCACCGCAAAATGGGAGATCTCGGTGCGGAACCGTTCGGTGAAGCCGGCCAGAAAACGGATGGCGCTGGTCTGGTTGCTCTGACCGCTCAGCCCCATCAACGGGGCGTTGAAAAACTCCGGGAACAGGGCGAAATCACTCTGATATTCCGATAGTGTATCGACGAAATACTCCACCTGCTCGAGCAGCTCCTCCACCGATTTCACTTCCCGCATCTGCCACTGGATGGCGCCGATCCGCACCTGAGTGGGACGGCTGCTGATCACGCTCTCCTCGGGTTCATACAGAATGTTGTTCCACTCCAGCAAGGTGGCATAGCCCTGGGACTTGGTGTCCTCCGGCAGGTAACTGCCCAGGAGCCGTTTGACCTGAAAGTTGTTGGAGAGCTGAAAGGTGAGGATCGGGTCGTAGATCTCCCGTTGGCGCACCTTGCTGATGTACTCGCTGGCGCTCATCCGATCGGCGTACTTGTAGTAGTTCGGAATTCGTCCGCCGGCCAGAATGGAGCGCAAATTGTACTGGCGACACAACTCCTTGCGCGCTTCGTACAGCCGCCGGCCGAGGCGGAAGCCGCGATATTCCGGGTGGATCAACACATCGAGGCCGTAGAGGGCATCGCCATCCGGGTCGTTGAGGATGGTCATCCGTTTGCCGATCAGATCCTCGTAGGAGTGGGGGTTGCTGAAACGGTCATAGCGCACCAGCACCGACAGCGCCACACCCACCAGCTCATCGCCGTCAAACACGCAGATCTGCCCCTCCGGGAACTCATCGATCAGCTTGTTGATGGTGTGCTCGGGCCAAGCGCCGCCAATGTCGTCATAGACGAGGTCCATCAGCGCCTTCAGGCGGGGGTAGTCCTCATGCTTCAGGTTGCGGATGACAAGGTGCATATCTTCGATGTGCATGTTCACTCCTCTTGGGGGTCAGGTTCGAGCGCCCCGGGGTCGGGGCGGGCGCACCTCACGCCTGACGGCGGGCGGCGAGCAGGAACTCGCGGTTGCCATCGCCACCGGTTATCGGGCTCTCGCTCCACCCGCAGGGGGCAAGGTCGTTGTCGTTGCAGCAGGCTGTGATCGTTTGCTCCACCCGCTCATACACGGCGGGGTTTCGCACCACACCCCCCTTGCCGACATGCGCGGGGCCGGCCTCGAACTGGGGCTTGACCAGGGTGATCAGCCAGCCCCCGGGGCGGAGCAGCGGGGCAAGGGCGGGCAGGATCAGGGTCTGGGAGATGAACGAGACATCCATCACCGCCAGCTCGAACCCCTGCGCGTCAGGGGTGTAATCCCGCAGCGACCGATCCAGCGCTCGGGCGTTATAGCCTTCGAGGCAGACCACGCGGGGGTTCTGGCGCAGGCGGGGGTGCAGCTGGCCATGCCCCACCTCGATGCCAACCACCCGGGCCACACCCCGCTGCAGCAGGCAATCGGTGAACCCCCCGGTGGACTGGCCCACATCCAGCGCGGTGATCCCGGCCAGGTCGAGCTCGAGGGACGCCAGGGCGTGCTGCAGCTTGAGTGCCCCGCGGGAGACAAACCGGTCCGCGGCGCTGCTCTCCACCCGCAACGGGGTATCGGCCGGCAGTTTGAACGCCGGCTTGTCCAGCCGCCGCCACGGCCCCAGCCGCGCCTCGACGCGGCCCTCCTTGACCAACCGCTGAGCACGGCTGCGGGTGGCGGCCAGCCCCCGTTCCACCAGTAACAGATCGAGTCGTTGCATGGCGATGATCCTGACTCAAATCGGGCCATTATAGCGGAACCGGCGCGCCGGGGGGGTCAGATTTGGGCAGTCACCACCCCACCGGGGCGCGCAAAGAGAGCCCGGCTCGGCGCAAGCGGAAAGGGGGCTCGATGATCAGCAAAAAAGCAACTGGATCGGGTGGGCTGGTGGGAGCGGTTGCCCCTGTGACACTGTGTCGCATTGGATCATGGGGGTTTATATATAAAATGGCGGCGTGAAAATAGGGGGCACCATGGATCTTCTTGTAAAAGGCGGTGTGGTTAGCTGGATACTCATTGCCTATTCGGTCATTGGGTTTGCAATCGTGGTATCAGGCTATTTACGCCTGGCAACAGCTCAGTGTGCCGCATCAAAACCCCAACGCTCTGCTGACGCGGGTGGTGATTATGGGGCAATACTCGAGCGTCTCGCCGCGGCGCAACGATCAGGAATGGATCAGGATGCGTTGCGTGCACTGGCGCTACGCTTGATCAACGAGCATATACGCCACTTTGAAAGCGGCCTCAAGACGCTGAGTATGCTCGCCAACACGGCTCCCTTGATGGGGCTTCTGGGTACCATCATCGGCATGATATCGGCGTTTCGCGTCATCGAGCTGCAAGGTGCGGGAGTCGATGCCCAGATGTTGGCGGGTGGTATCTGGGAAGCAATGCTCACGACGGCGGTGGGGCTGGCCGTTGCCTTGCCGCTGTTGTTTTTTTTGCACTCATTGGAATCCTTGATCGAGAAACGCCATTGGCAGCTATATGTGGCTGTTTCCGAGGTGATCGATGAGCCGATTGAATGTGAAGGGATCTGATATTGGAGCATTGTCGTGCAATATTTTCCTCACAAACGATTATCCAGCCAATCCATAAACATAACGCCATTGATCGATATTGTTTTCATTCTGCTCATATTTTTCATGCTGACGTCCCATTTCATCAATGAAAGGCAGCTCGATATCAATTTGCCTGATGCCAAAAGCGGACAGGTAGAAAATATCGATCAATCGAGATTGATCAGTATAAACATGGCGGGACAGTTGTTTCAGGATGAGCAGTTACTTTCCACGGATCGGTTGGATGCCTTGCTGCGGCAGATGGCCGGCGATCAGCAGTCACTGCTCCTGAGGGTTGATAAACGGGCACCGTTTGAGCCGGTCATGGCGCTGATGGATCGCGCACGGCAGCAGGGGGTTTCCGCCATCGGTTTTGCCGTTGAAGAGCCGGCGAGGTAGTCAGGCATGGCGATCAGGGGGTTGCTCCTCTCCTGCTTGGCACATCTGGTGCTGATTTGGATGTTGTTGCATCTGGACTGGTTTCGGCGGGAGGC
>JAXHUI010000009.1:0-52257 GCA_034189745.1 Pseudomonadota bacterium | reverse complement strand
CGGCCCGCCAGGCGGAGGAGGGCGCCCTGAAGGCGGCTGAGGCGGCCGAGCTGGAGCGCCGAGCGGCGGCTGAACGGGCTGCGCAGGCGGGAAAACAGGCGGAGGAAGAGCGTCGGGTCGCCGCCGCGGAAAAGGCCGAACATGAGCGCCAGCAGGCCGCGGAGGCTGCAAGAGCGGCCGCCGAGCGCCCCCCCGAGCAGCACGAGCAGCCCCCCGAGCAGCAGAAGAAGCGCCTGCTCGACCGGATCAAGAGCGGCCTCAGTCGTACCCGGGCGAATCTGACCGGGCAGCTGGGTGATCTCTTCCTCGGTGCCAAGGAGATCGACGAGGAGCTGCTCGAAGAGATCGAAACCACCCTGCTGATGGCCGACATCGGCGTCGAAGCCACCACCGAGATCATCCAACGGTTGACCGAGCGGGTCGAGCGCAAGCAGCTGAAAGACGCGGACGCACTGCGGGATGCGCTCAAGCAGGCGTTGGCCGAGCTCCTTGCCAGTGTCGAGCAGCCGCTGCAGCTGCCAGAGAAGAAGCCCGCGGTGATCCTGGTGGTCGGCGTGAACGGTGTGGGCAAGACCACCACCATCGGCAAGCTGGCAAAAAAATTCCAGAGCGAGGGCAGGTCGGTGATGCTGGCGGCGGGCGACACCTTCCGTGCTGCCGCCGTCGAGCAGCTACAGGTTTGGGGTGAGCGCAATAACGTGCCGGTGGTCGCGCAGCATACCGGCGCCGATTCCGCCTCGGTGATCTTCGATGCCCTGCAATCGGCCCAGGCCAAGGGGATCGATCTGCTGATCGCCGATACGGCCGGTCGGCTGCAGAACAAGGAAAACCTGATGCAGGAGTTGCAGAAGGTGGTGCGCGTGATGCGCAAACTCGATCCCGATGCCCCGGATGAGGTGATGCTGGTGCTGGACGCCGGAACCGGTCAGAACGCCATCAGCCAAGCGAAACAGTTCAAGGAGGCGGTGGGGGTGACCGGTATCACGCTGACCAAACTCGATGGCACTGCCAAGGGGGGGATCATCTTCGCCATCGCCAAACAGTTCGGTCTGCCGATCCGTTTCATCGGGGTGGGGGAGCAGGTGGATGACCTGCGCCCGTTTACCGCGGATGATTTCGTTCAGGCGCTGTTCGATTGAGAGCGGGTGATGGCAGCGATCCGCTTCAGTAACGTCAGCAAACGCTATGCCAGTGGTCAGGATGCCCTGCTCAACCTGAATTTTGCCCTGGCCTCCGGCGAGATGGCGTTTCTCACCGGCCACTCCGGGGCGGGTAAAAGTACCCTGCTGCGGCTGATCATGCTGATCGAGCGGCCCACGCGGGGGCAGATCTGGGTGGGGCAGCAGGATCTCTCCCGGCTGCCCCGCGCGCAGATACCCTACCTGCGCCGTCAGATCGGTGTGGTGTTCCAGAACCCGCAGCTGTTGTTCGACCGCTCGATCTTCGACAACGTGGCGCTACCGCTCCAGATCAGTGGTTATGATCCAGCCGATGCGGCCCGCCGGGTTCGGGCGGCACTGGACAAGGTGGGCCTGCTGGCGCGGGAGAAACACAATCCGGTCACCCTTTCGACCGGCGAGCAGCAGCGGGTGGGGATCGC
Organism: Pseudomonadota bacterium; assembly: GCA_034189745.1. Taxonomy (GTDB): domain Bacteria; phylum Pseudomonadota; class Gammaproteobacteria; order Pseudomonadales; family Balneatricaceae; genus Marinobacterium. The sequence goes on along the minus strand of JAXHUI010000009.1, from coordinate 50,657 downwards.
CCGGGCGATAGTACACAAGCCCCGGCTGCTACTGGCCGATGAGCCCACCGGGAACCTGGACCCGCAGCTGTCGGAAGATATCATGCGCTTGTTTGGCCAGTTCAACCAGGTGGGCACCACCGTGCTGATCGCCAGCCACGACCTCTCCCTGATCAACCGAATGCACCACCGCATGCTCACCCTCAGAAACGGCAGGCTGGTGGCGGATGGCTAAAAAAGAAACGCCGCTTCAGCCTCCGCGGCGAGGTGCGCAGCAGCACCGGATCCAGTTTGCCGACCGCCGCCGCAGCTGGCGGCGCCACCACGCCCTGGTGGCGCGGCAGGCACTGCGCCGCTTACGACAAACGCCGCTGGACTCGACGATGACGCTGGCGGTGCTGGCCATTGCCTTGGCCTTGCCGGGGTTTCTGCTCACGGCGCTGGGCAATCTGCAGGCGCTGACCGCCGGCTGGGACACGGAACCCCGCATCGCCCTGTACATGCAGACGGCGCTGAGTGATCAGTCGATCGACCGCTTCAGTCGCGAGCTGCTGCTGCGGGATGATCTGAGCTCGGTCGAGCTGATCAGCCGGGAGGCGGGGCTGGCGGAGTTCCGCCGCTATAGTGACTTCGCCGACCTGCTGGACTATTTCGATCACAACCCGTTGCCGGCGGTGATCATGGTGACCCCCCTCTCCCGCGATCCGGCCGTGTTGCCGCTGCTGCAGGCGCAGTTGCAGGCGCTGCCGGAGGTGGATGAGGCCCAGCTGGATCTGGAGTGGGTACAGCGTCTCGATGCGCTGCTCGCGCTGGCCCGGCGAGGCAGTTACGTCCTCGGTGGGCTGCTGGCGCTGGCGGTCCTGCTGGTGGTTGGCAATACGGTGCGGATGACCATCGAGAGCCGCCGTGACGAGATCATCGTCAGCAAGCTGGTCGGCGCGACCGACGCCTGGGTGCGCCGCCCCTTCCTCTATAGCGGGTTCTGGTACGGCCTGATCGGTGGCTTACTGGCCTGGCTGCTGGTACAGTTGGCGCTGTTGATGGTGACCGAACCGGCCCAAGCGCTGGCGGATCTCTACCTGAGCCGGTTCGAGGTCAGCGGGCTGGGGTGGAGCGGCACCCTCGTGCTGCTGGCCACCGCCGCCCTGCTCGGGCTCACCGGCGCCTGGCTCGCCGTTACCCGCCACCTGAACGAGATCGAGCCGGGCGAGGGGTGATCCGCGCGCCGAAAAGGTTGCCTCCCGAGCCGTTTCACGCTAAGTTTTGCGCCGGGCGTGGCGGTGGCGAAATGGAACTTTTGCGACCGTAACCGGTCACTGCCACGGGTAATCAATCCGTTGGATCAACCTATTCTACGAGGTCATTCCTGCATGGGCACCAGCTTGCAAGTTATCGAGCATCTGTCACCGGGTCGTAACATCGAAGCCTATGTTCAGACCGTGAGCGCGATCCCGATCCTCAGTGCGGATGAGGAGCGGGAGCTGGCGGAGCGCCTCCATTATCAGGGCGATCTCGAAGCGGCGCGGCAGCTGGTATTGTCGCATCTGCGCTTCGTCGTGCACATCGCCCGCAGTTACTCCGGCTACGGCCTGCCGCTGGGGGATCTGGTTCAGGAGGGCAATGTGGGTCTGATGAAAGCGGTGAAGCGGTTTGACCCCACCATGGGCGTGCGCCTGGTCTCCTTTGCGGTGCACTGGATCAAGGCGGAGATGCATGAGTTCATCCTGCGCAACTGGCGCATTGTCAAAGTGGCGACCACCAAGGCGCAGCGTAAACTGTTCTTCAACCTGCGCTCGCAGAAGAAGTCCCTGAGCTGGATGAACAACGAAGAGGTGGATGCCATCGCCGCCGATCTGGGGGTCGACGCCAAAGTGGTACGCCAGATGGAGGGCCGTATGGCCTCCAACGACACCGCCTTCGATGCCTTTGCCAGCGAAGAGGAAGAGAGTCGCTATCTGGCACCGGCTTCCTACCTCGAGGATCCTTCGGCGGACCCGGCCGCGCAGTTGGAGGCGTCCAACTGGGAGCAGGAGTCCCAGCGCCGTCTGATGAGCGCCATGGAGGGGCTGGACGATCGCAGTCGTAACATTCTGGCGCGCCGCTGGCTGGCCGACGAAAAGGCCACCCTGCACGAGCTGGCGGCCGAGTACGGCGTATCGGCCGAGCGCATTCGCCAGCTGGAGAAGAACGCCATGAAGAAAATTCGCGGTTCGATTCTGGAGGCCTGAGCCCCGCTGTCACCGCTACCCGAAGCCGCTGCGTGCGGCTTTTTTCATCCCCCCCTGGCGGGGCAGCCCAACAACCTGATGGCTGAGCAGGAGCGTTCCATGTTTGCCCGTTTTACCCTGACTGTGGCGGCCCTGCTCGGGGCCGTGGCGGTGGCGCTGGGGGCCTTTGCCGCCCATGGCCTGCGCGGTCGGCTGAGCGAGCCGTTGTTGCAGGTGTTTCAAACCGGTGTGCATTATCAGTTCTACCATGTGCTGGCACTGCTGCTGGTGGGGCTGCTGCTGCAACGTCGGGAGAGCCGCGGCCTGCGTCTGGCCGCCATGCTGTTCCTTCTCGGCATTCTGATTTTCTGTGGCAGTTTGTATCTGCTGGCGCTGAGCGGCGTACACTGGCTGGGTGCCATCACCCCGCTTGGCGGGAGCGCTTTTATCGCCGGCTGGCTGGTGCTGGCCTTTTCGATCGTGCAACAGGGTAAACACAATGCAGATTCAGGTGAACGGTGAGCTGCTCGAAGTGGCGGAACGGTCCAGTCTGAGTGATCTGGTCGCGCAGCTGGAGCTGGCCGGCAAGCGGATCGCGATCGAGTTGAATTTGGAGATCGTTCCGCGGAGCGCCTACGCGAACACCCTGCTCGAGGCGGGGGATCGGATCGAAATCGTCCACGCCATCGGCGGTGGCTAACGGGGTGGCGGCAGGGCGCGACACCCCACAACCCGCTCCATTTCAGGGGAAAGAGTAGATGTCACAACTGGAAAACGGCGACCCGCTGCGCATTGCCGGGCGCTCCTTCAACTCCCGTCTGCTGGTCGGCACCGGCAAATACAAGGACATGGCGGAGACGGCGGCGGCGATCGAGGCCAGCGGCGCCGAGATCGTCACCCTGGCGGTGCGCCGCACCAATCTGGGCCAGAACCCGAACGAGCCCAACCTGCTCGACGTCATCAGCCCCGAACGCTACACCCTGCTGCCCAACACGGCGGGCTGCTACAGTGCCGCCGATGCCGTGCGCACCTGCCGGCTGGCCCGCGAGCTGCTGGATGGCCATGATCTGGTCAAGCTGGAGGTGCTGGGGGATCAGAAAACGCTCTACCCCAACATCATTGAAACGGTGAAGGCCGCCGAAATCCTGGTCGAGGATGGTTTCAAGGTGATGGTCTACACCAATGACGACCCGATCGTGGCCAAACGGCTGGAAACGATCGGCTGCGTGGCGGTGATGCCGTTGGGGGCGCTGATCGGCTCGGGCCTGGGTATTCAGAACCCGCACAACATCCGCCTGATCATAGAGGAGGCCCAGGTGCCGATTCTGGTCGATGCCGGGATCGGCACCGCCTCCGAGGCGGCCATGGCGATGGAGCTGGGGTGCGCGGGGGTGCTGGTCAACTCCGCCATCGCCGCCGCGCGGCACCCGGTGCTGATGGCGCAGGCGATGCGCCAGGCGGTTCAGGCCGGTCGTGCGGCCCACTTGGCGGTGCGGATGCCGCGGCGGGCCTACGCCAGCGCCTCGTCGCCGCTGACGGGCGTGATCAGCAACGGATAGCCAATCCGGGCGCCCGCGCGGGGCCCGCAACTGAACGAGACAGAATGAGTGCAGAGCAGAAACCGCTGCGCCGCGTGCGCAGCTTCGTGGTGCGCGCCGGACGCATGACCGAAGGCCAGCAGCGATCGCTGGCGCAGCACTGGCCCCGCTACGGGCTGGAGCTGGCCGATGGCCGCCTGGGGGTTGCGAAACTGTTCGAGCGCCGGGCCGCGGTGGTGCTGGAGATCGGCTTCGGCATGGGTGACTCTCTCCTCGAGATGGCGCGCCGGGCCCCGGAGAAGGAGTTCATCGGCATCGAGGTCCATCCGCCGGGGGTGGGCCGGCTGTTGGCCCGGGTGGCCGAGGAGGGGCTGAGCAATGTTCACGTCTACTGTGATGACGCCATCGAAGTGCTGCAGCGGTGCATCCCCGACGCCAGCCTGGAGACGGTGCAGCTGTTCTTTCCAGACCCGTGGCCGAAAAAACGCCATCACAAGCGGCGTATCGTTCAAGCCGATTTCGTGCAGCTGGTCCGCCGGAAACTGGTGATCGGCGGCCACTTTCACATGGCCACCGACTGGCAAAACTACGCCGAGCAGATGATGATGGTGATGAGCGGGGCAGAGGGGTACCGCAACGTCGCCGGCGCAGGCGCGTATTCGCCGCAGCCACCGTGGCGTCCGGTGACCAAGTTTCAGCGCCGGGGCGAGCGGTTGGGCCACGGGGTGTGGGATCTGATCTTTGCCCGGGTGGAGTGAAGACAAAACAGGAGTGACAGGATGAGCGATGATCTGACCATCGAGCGGGCGACACTGGATTACCGGGCGGCCCTGAGGGCGCTCGAGGCCGCCGCCGCGCAGGCCGAGGCGCTGGGGGTGCAGGTGAGCATAGCACTGGTGGGCCGGGCCGGGCAGCCACTGGCGCAGCTGAGCCTGAACGATGCCCCGCCGCAGACCTCACTGCTGGCCCTGCGCAAGGCGAAAACCTCCGCCGGCTTCAAGGTGGCGAGCAGTTTTTTTCGCGACCACGAGGGGGATGATATCCACCTGTTGGCGGCGCTGGACACCCACCCGGAATTACTGATGCTGGGAGGCGGCTTGCCGATCCGCCTCGAAGGCGAGTGCGTCGGGGCCGTGGGGGTATCGGGCGCCTCCCAGACGGAGGATATCGCCTGTGCCCGGGCGGCACTGGCGCGGTTGGGGGCGGAGCCGGTCTGATCGCTTGCCCCGCCGCGGCCGGGGTCAGTTTTTGTCACTGCCAGCCCGTGCCTGGTGATGATCACTGCGCTTACGCATCTGCTCCAGTTGCCGCTCCTGTTCCGGGGTCAGTATTTCATATAGCGCCGCCCGGCGCTCGGCCCTGGCCTGCAGATGTTGCGCCAGCTGCCGCTGAGCCTGCTCGATCTGCTGCTGCACCTGGAGGGGGTAATCCTCCGCGTTCGGGTCCAGATCTCGCAGCCAGCCGCGCGGCATGGTTGCCCCTCCAAACCTGCTCGGTTGCTGCCAGAGCGCCTCGATCGCGGCCTGCTGTTCGGGCGTGAGCGCCAGCTTCTGCGTCATCCATGCAAGCCGTTTTTCCATCCGCTGCTGCTGCCGATCGCCGCGCTCACAGTCGCCCCGTTCGCCCGCAAAAACCACGGCTGTACCGCTAGCGAGCAGCAGGGAGCCGACCATCAGGCTGGACATCAAGAAACGTGTTTTCATGGTTGTTCTCCATCTGTTGCATTCAGGTGGTATCAGTATGGTGCGCTGCCATGCAACGTTGTGTGCCGGAAGGGTAAAGTTGGGTAAAGCCTTTTCAGCCGGGCGGGCGGAGACAATATGATGTCGGCAGGGGAGAGCAATATGGCGGCGAATCAGATTTTGCTGGTGGATGATGATATCGAGTTGTGTGAGCTGCTGGCGGAGTACCTGCGCCACGAAGGTTTTGCGCTGGAAGCGGCGCATGATGCCGAATCGGCGCTGGCCAGGCTGGCGCAGGGAGAGCCCGATCTGCTGGTGCTCGACATCATGATGCCTGGCCAGAGCGGGCTGGAGTTGCTGCAACAGCTGCGCCCCCGTTACAAGCTGCCGGTGATCATGCTCACCGGTCGGGGCGATGCGATCGACCGAATCGTCGGCCTGGAGATGGGGGCGGATGACTATCTGGCCAAGCCTTGCAATCCACGCGAGCTGCTGGCGCGCATCCGAGCCGTGCTGCGGCGCAGCCGGAGCGGGGGGGCACCGGGGGGTATGCCGCAGCGGGTGTTGTCGCTGCACGGGATCAGCCTGGACCCGGGGCTGCGGGAAGTGTGCGTCAATGGTCGGCTGCTGGAGCTGACCGGAACCGAATTCAATCTGCTGGCGCTACTGATGCAGAACGCGGGCCAGGTAATGAGCAAAGAGCTGCTCACCGAACGGGTGCTGCACCGCAAACTGACCGCCTATGATCGGGCGCTGGATGTGCATCTCAGCCGGCTTCGCCAGAAGCTGGCACGCGCAGGTGGAGAGCGGGAGCTGATCAAAACGGTACGCGGCCTGGGCTACCAGTTCGTGCGGGAGGGAGGGTGAGCGCCATCCGCCAACGACTGCACTCGGTCCTCTCCACCCCCCTGCGCCGGGGCTGGTACCGGCAGCTGTTTTGGAAGATGTTTCTGGTGATCTGGCTGGTGAGCACGGCCTGCATGACCGGCCTGTTTCTCTACCTGAGCGGGCGGATGGATTCGCTCCACCGACAGGAGGTACTGGAAGCCCGCGCCCGGGGGCAGGCGCAGCTGATGCTGGAGCGCTACGAAGAGGGGGATCCGTTCTGGCTGCGCGAGGGGCGAGAGCACCACCGCATGCGGCTGTGGATCTACCCGCAAGGCAGTGATCAGCCGCTCACCCCCTGGCGGCGAGACCCGCCGGCGGACGCCTCCGTCCTCGAGTTGACGACCGATGGGGGCGGGCAATACCGCGTGCTCGTGCCCCGCCCGCCGCGGGAGGTGTTCGCCGACCGGCTGCTGGGGCGGCTGTTTTCGCTGCAGATGGGGCTGATATTGGTGGTCTCCACCCTCTCCGGGCTGCTGCTGAGCGCACTGGTGGTGCGACCGATCCGACGGCTGAGCCGCCATGTGCGTGCGTTGCACCAGCAACAGGATCTGAGCCTCAGAGCAGATGACCGGCTCAGTCGGCGCCAGGACGAGCTGGGCGAGCTGAGCCGGGAATTCGATCAGATGGCTCAGTACGTGGAGAGGACACTGCTGAGCCAGCAGCGACTGTTGCAGGACGTATCCCACGAGCTGCGGGCACCATTGGCCCGGCTGCAGATGGCGGCGGGGTTGGCGGAACAGCGCCTGGGGGAGGACAATCCGCTGTCACGCCGGATCAACCGCGAATGTGAACGGCTCGATGGCCTGATTGCGGAGCTGGTCGGTTACACCCGCTTGCAGCAGGCCGATGGCGCTGTCGAGGCGGAGTCGATCCCGCTGGCGCAGCTGTTCACCGAGCTGGCCGCTGACGTGCGGTTCCGACAGCCGCACCGGCCCGTGCAGATCGAGGTGCAACCACCGCAACTGACATTGCATCTGCAACGCTCGCTGCTGCAGCGGGCGCTGCACAACGGAATCGACAATGCGCTCAGGTACACCCCCGACACCACGCCGCTCACGCTCACTGCCGGTGTCGGCCGCGATGCGATCGAGATCCGGCTGCGGGATCGGGGCGCGGGGGTCGGCGCCGAGCTGCTGTCAAAACTGTTCGATCCCTTCGTGCGCGGTAGTGGCGGGCATGGCGAGGGGTACGGGCTGGGGATGAGCATCGCCCAGCGCGCCATCATTCAGCTGGGCGGGACGCTGGCGGCCCGCAACCACCCCGGCGGCGGGCTGGAGCTGGTCATTCGCCTGCCGCCGAGTGTGCGGGCAAGCTGACCAGACGTACCGCCTCGCCCGTTTCGACCTCCAGGCAGGCGGCCAGCTCGGGGCTGATGCGCACCCGCTGCAGGCCGGGGTCGAGGCGCGCCTGGGTACAGCGAAAACCCTCGCAGCGGGTGTTGCTGATCAGGTAGTCACGGGCCTTTGTGCCGGCCGGGGCGGGGTCGATCACCGCCTCGACTCGCCGGCTGCGGCGGATGGCGCGCACATCCTCGGGCCGGGCGGCCAGGGTTGGGCCGGCATCGAAAATATCCACATAGTTTTCGTAGCGGAACCCCTCCGAGCGCAGCAGGTGGCAGGCTGGTTCGGTGTTGGGGTGTACCTGGCCGATCACCGCCCGAGCCTGCGCGGGCAGCAGGTGGATGTAGATCGGGTGCTTCGGCATCAACTCGGCGATCACCACCTTGTTGCCGGAGCCGGTCAGGAAATCAGCCTGCTGATACCGCATGGAGAAGAAATGTTGCCCCAGCCCCTCCCAGAAGGGGTTGCTGTCATGCTGGTCGGTAAAGCCGCGCATCTCGGCGATGATCCGATCGGCGAAGCGGTGCGGGTGTTCGGCCATGAACAGAAAGCGGGCGCGCGCGAGCAGCCCGCCGCCGCCGCGCCCCCGGAAACCGGGGCGCAGAAACAGTGAGCACAGCTCGCTGCTGCCGGTGTAGTCGTTGCACAGATAGAGGGTTTTGAACTCGTTGTGGATCTGGAACTGGTGTGACGCATGCACAATGGTACCAATGTGGTAGTGGTACCAGGGGGCGTCCAGCCCGACGGCGGCGGTGATGCCACAGGTGCCGAGCACCTCGCCGCTATCGGTTTGCTCCATGACGAACAGGTAGGTGGCCGGCTGCGGCTTCTGTTCCGGGCAACGCAGCGCCTCGATGGAACGCTCGATCTTGTGCGCCAGCAGCTCGGCGTCGTTGGGCAGCGAGGTGAAGCCGGTGCCCGACTCGGCGGCGATGGTCTTTAGCAGGGCCAGGTGATCCATCTCGATGGGTCTGATTCTGAGCATCATCTCTCCAGCATCGGCGTTCGCCCAAAGTATATCGTCAGCCTCGATACAAAGGCCAGCGCGCGCTATGGCGCGGGGGGGTGAAAGGGGGCTATGATAGGCCAAATTTCAACTAGAGGATTTGCCATGCGCAACACACTACTCAGCATTCTGTTCAGTGCCTTTTGGCTGCTCACGAGTGCCACTGCACTGACCGCCTGCAGCACCATCGAGGGCGCGGGGGAGGATATCCAAAAGGCCGGTTCCGCCATCGAGGACGCCGCGAAGGACGCCAAGTAACGGAGCCGGCCCGTCGGCGCCGGACCGATCCTGCCAGAGGACTGCGTTCGAACGCCTGCCCGCCACAGCCGGCGGGGTTGCAGCGCATCATGGCGACGGTACGGTGAGACTTAGGCGGGGTGGGGGTGCCCGGCGACGGCGCCGCCGGGCTTTGGTCATCAGAGCGCGTCCAGCCCCGCCTCGCCGGTGCGGATGCGGATCGCCTGTTCCAGTGGTATGACAAAGATCTTGCCATCGCCGATCTTGCCGGTGTTGGCGGTTTTGCTGATCGCCTCGATCACCTGATCGAGCATCTCATCATCGATGGCGACTTCGATCTTGACCTTGGGCAGGAAATCGACCACATATTCGGCCCCCCGGTAAAGCTCGGTATGGCCCTTCTGGCGGCCAAACCCCTTGACCTCGGTGACGGTCACACCCTGAATGCCGATATCGGACAGCGCCTCACGAACGTCATCCAGTTTGAACGGTTTGATGACCGCGGTGACGAGTTTCATCATTCAAGTCCTCATGATCGGTGGTAATCCCACGGAGCTCCAACCGAAAGGGCGGCGGAGAAACCAGTGGCGCCAGTATACCCATAATCAAAAGGCCGCGCATATCGGCGCGGCCTGAAAAAGATGCAGGAGGGCGCGGTCTGCCCTCCCGGCCGGCGGGTCTACTGGGTGCCGGTGAACTCGGGGTAGGCTTCCATGCCGCACTCGGCCAGATCGACCCCCTCGTACTCTTCCTCCTCGCTGACCCGGACACCCATGGTCGCCTTGAGGATGAGCCACACCACCAGGCTGGCGATGAAGACCCAGCCAAAGATCGATACGATCCCCAACAGCTGTGCGCCGAAGCTGGCATCTGCGTTGTTCAGCGGCACTGCCAGCACCCCCCAGATACCGACCACGCCGTGAACGGAGATGGCACCGACCGGGTCGTCGATATGCAGCTTGTCCAGGGTGACGATGGCGAGCACCACCAGAGCACCACCGAGCGCACCGATCAAGGTGGCGCCGAGCGCCGAGGGGCTCAGGGGATCGGCTGTGATCGCAACCAGCCCCGCCAGCGCACCGTTCAGCGCCATGGTCAGGTCCGCCTTGCGGAACCACAGACGTGCCAGGATCAGGGCCGCGATCACACCACCGGCCGCGGCGGCGTTGGTGTTGACGAACACCTGGGCTACCGCGTTGGCTTCACCCACATCGGACACCTTCAGCTCGGAGCCACCGTTGAAGCCGAACCAGCCCAGCCAGAGGATAAAAGTGCCCAGCGTCGCCAGCGGCAGGTTGGAACCGGGGATCGCATTGATTTCACCATTCTTGCCGTACTTGCCTTTACGGGCACCCAAGACCAGCACTCCGGCCAGTGCAGCGGAGGCCCCCGCCAGATGGACGATACCGGAGCCGGCGAAATCGAAGAAGCCCGCCTCGCTGAGGAAACCACCCCCCCAGGTCCAGTAACCGGAAGTCGGGTAGATGAAGCCGGTCATCACCACGGCGAACGCCAGGAAAGCCCACAGCTTCATCCGCTCGGCCACGGCCCCGGATACGATGGACATGGCGGTCGCCACGAACACCACCTGGAAGAAAAAGTCGGCGCGGGCGGAATAGTAGGGGGCGTCATCGCCTCCGGCCAGCACTGCATCGACGCTGTTTTCACCGCCGATCAGGGCGCCAAAACTGGGGATGAAACCCCCGGCATCGGAGCTGTACATCAGGTGGTAGCCACACAGCAGGTAGAGGGTACAGGCGATCGCATAGAGCACGATGTTTTTGGTCAAAATCTCGGTGGTGTTCTTGGCGCGCACCAGACCCGCCTCCAGCATCGCGAAGCCGGCCGCCATCCACATCACCAGGGCCCCGCAGATGAGGAAGTAGAAGGTATCGAGCGCATATTTCAGCTGGGTGAGATCCCCGGCCGTTGCTTTGAGTAGTTCTTCCATTGTTTTCTCCTCCAGAGAGATAAAAACGTCGAGTAACTGTCGGGTTCAGAGCGCGTCGTGGCCAGACTCGCCGGTGCGGATGCGGATCACCTGCTCCAGATGGGTGACGAACAGTTTGCCATCGCCGATCTTGCCGGTATGCGCGGCCTTGGAGATCGCTTCCACCACCTGATCGACAATCTCATCGGCCACGGCCGCATCGATGCGAACCTTGGGCAGAAAGTCCACCACATACTCCGCCCCGCGGTAGAGCTCGGTATGACCTTTTTGGCGGCCAAACCCCTTCACTTCGGTGACGGTGATGCCCTGCACGCCGATCTCCGAAAGCGCTTCACGAACATCATCGAGCTTGAACGGTTTGATGATGGCTGAAATCAGTTTCATCGTTTGGGTCCTCTTCGCTGTACTCATAAAGCCTGCGCTACCGGAAGTGGTCGTCAGGCCGCGTGCGCTGATTAAGCGAAGGGTGTGCCAATTTTAAGTTGTCTTTGTAAACCAATGCGTTGTGCTTTATGAAGGGGGCGGGAGGGGGGTTTTTCTGCACCAATAAAGTGCGTGCGCCGTTTTGGTGCGCAAGGCGGGGTCTGACGCCGAGGCGGTTCTGGTTTATAGTGACGGCATTGAGATGCAACCTTCGCAGGAGCTTCGGATGACCCCCCAGAAATTGATCGATACCCTTTCCGACCAGTTCAGCCAGTTGCTGGCCAACCGACCCGACCTTCCCGGCCAACAGGAGCTGCAACGTCAGATGCGCAGTATGTTGCACAGCACCTTTGCCAAACTGGATCTGGTCACCCGCGAGGAGTTTGACGCCCAGCAAGCGGTGCTGCTGCGCACCCGCGAGAGGCTGGAGCAGCTCGAACGGCGTCTGGCGGCACTCGAACCGTCGGCGGCTGAAACCGCGCCACCACCCTCGCCGCCTGCGGCGGTGGATAGCGACCGTCAAACCTGAGCCCCCTAGCGACGCAAGGATCGTGTCATGTCACTCGCCATCATTCATACCCGGGCCCAGCTCGGCATCGAAGCGCCGCCGGTCACCGTGGAAGTGCACCTCTCCGGGGGGCTGCCCTCCATGTCGATCGTGGGGCTGCCGGAGACGGCGGTAAAAGAGAGCCGGGAGCGGGTGCGCAGTGCGCTGATTACGGCCGGGTTCGACTTTCCCCAGCGCCGTATCACCATCAATCTGGCCCCGGCCGATCTGCCCAAGGAGGGGGGACGTTACGATCTGGCCATCGCCATCGGTATCTTGCAGGCGTCCGGCCAGCTCAAATCCTGGCAGCAGAGTGACAGCAGCGAAATGCTCGGTGAGCTGGCGCTGTCGGGGGCGGTGCGTCCGGTGCGGGGGGTTCTGCCCGCCGCCGTGGCGGCGGGGCGGCAGGGTCGCAGTCTGATCGTGGCGCGCGCCAACGCGGCCGAAGCGGTAATGGCACAGCGCACCGACGTGTTCGCGGTGGAGCACCTGCTGCAACTGGTGGCGCACCTGAACGGACAGCAGCCGCTGGAGCCGGTACCCTACACCCGCGCCGCCGTGCCCGTCGATGCGGGGCCCGATCTGGCCGACGTGAAGGGCCAGCTGCAGGCGCGGCGGGCCCTGGAGGTGGCGGCGGCGGGAGGGCACAATCTGCTGTTTTCCGGCCCTCCCGGCAGCGGCAAGAGCATGTTGGCGGCGCGGCTGCCGGGATTGCTGCCCCCGCTGGAGAGTGAACAACAGCTGGAGGTCGCCGCCATCTGCTCCGTGGCCGGGCTGGATGTGCGGCCGGCCTGCCACGGGGTGCGCAGTTTCAGGGCACCGCACCACACCGCCTCCGCGGTCGCCCTGGTGGGCGGCGGCAGCCACCCCCGTCCCGGCGAGATCTCGCTGGCGCATCAGGGGGTTCTGTTTCTGGATGAGCTGCCGGAATACCCGCGCCGGGTGCTGGAAGTGCTGCGCGAACCACTGGAAACGGGCGAGATCCTGATCTCCCGCGCGGCCCGCCAGACCCGCTACCCGGCCCGCTTTCAACTGGTGGCGGCGATGAACCCCTGCCCCTGCGGCTACCATGACGACGGCACGGAGCGCTGTGTCTGTACCCCCGATCAGATTCGGCGCTACCAGCAGAAGATCTCCGGCCCGCTGCTGGACCGGATCGACCTGCAGCTGCAGGTTCCGGCGCTGCCCCCGGCCGCCCTGCTGCGGCCGGACCAGCCGGGGGAGTCCAGCGCACAGGTGCGCCAGCGGGTGGTGGCGGCCCACGAGCGGCAACTGCAGCGCCAGGGGTGCATGAATCGAGAGCTCACCGGCCGTGATCTGGAGGCCTACTGCGCGCTGGATGAGGCCACCCGGGCCCTGCTGGTTCGCGTGATGCAGCAGAGCCGTCTGTCGGCCCGCGCCTGCCACCGTCTGCTGCGGGTGGCGCGCACCCTGGCGGACCTGGCCGGGCAGGCGCGGGTGGGCCGGGAGCAGCTGCTGGAGGCGCTGGCCTTCAGAGGGGTCGCCGGCACGACCTGACCACCTGCCCCGCGGCGGCGATCGGGTGTATCATCGGGCGCTGCGGAACACAGACTCCCCGCCGCCCGCGCCCCTCCGCTGCGGTGGCGAGGTGGGCAAACGTCCTGTCGAGGTGAAATGAGCAAACTCAATCCACGCCAGCGTGAGGCGGCGCACTACATCGGCGGTCCCCTGCTGGTCCTGGCGGGAGCCGGGTCCGGCAAAACCAGCGTGATCACCCGGAAAATCGCCTGGATGGTACGCGAGGCGGGGATCGAAGCCCGCCGCATCGCCGCCGTGACCTTCACCAACAAGGCGGCGCGGGAGATGAAAGAGCGGGTCGGCCAGCTGCTGCAGGGCAAGGAGGCGCGGGGGCTCACCATCTCCACCTTTCACACCCTCGGGCTCACCATCATCCGCCGTCAGCGCCAGCAGCTGGGGCTGAAAGCCGGCTTTTCGCTGTTCGATGATCAGGACAGCAAGGCACTGTTGCGCGAGTTGATGCTGCAGAACGATGAGAATACCGACCAGCTCAACGAGGTGCAGCATCGCATATCCAACTGGAAAAACGAGCTGCTGACGCCGCAGCGGGCGTTGGCAGAGGCGCAGCTGCCCGAGGAGATTCTGGCCGCGCGCGCCTACGAGTCCTACGAGCGCCACCTGCGCGCCTACAACGCGGTGGACTTCGATGACCTGATCCTGCTGCCGGTGCAGCTGTTCAGCGACCACCCCGATCTGCTGCAGCGCTGGCAGCGCCGTATCCAGTACCTGCTGGTGGATGAGTATCAGGATACCAACCTGGCCCAGTACCGGCTGGTGCGGCAGCTGGTAGGGCATCGCGGCGCGCTCACCGTGGTGGGGGACGACGATCAGTCGATCTACGCCTGGCGCGGTGCCCGGCCGGAAAACCTGGCCCAGCTGCAGGCCGACTTTCCCAGCCTCAAGGTGGTGAAGCTGGAGCAGAACTACCGCTCCACCGGGCGTATCCTCAAGGCGGCCAACAGCCTGATCGCCCACAACCCCCATCTGTTCGACAAGACCCTCTGGAGCGAGATGGGCTACGGTGACCCGATCCGGGTGATCCACACCCGCAACGACGACGCCGAGGCGGAACGGATCGCCACCGAGATCCTCGATCGCCATCTGCGCGAACGGATCAGCTTCCGCGATTTTGCCGTGCTCTACCGTGGCAACCATCAGGCCCGGCTGGTCGAGCTGAAGCTGCAACACTACCAGGTGCCCTACAAACTCAGCGGTGGCACCTCCTTCTTCGCTCGTACCGAAATCAAGGATCTGATGAGCTACCTGAAGGTGTTGATCAACCGCGACGATGACAACGCCTTCCTGCGCATCATCAACCTGCCGCGGCGCGAAATCGGCCCCAACACCCTGCACCGGCTGGGTGAATACGCTTCCGGGCGAGGGATCAGTCTGTTTGCCGCCTGCGCTGAGCTGGGGCTGGAGCAGCTGCTGCCGGCGCAGGCGGTCGAGCGGTTGCGCCGCTTCTGTGATCTGATCGAGCGCCTCTACCAGCGCTGTCGCAACGGCGATCCCATCGCCGCGATCCATGAGCTGATGGAGGAGATCGATTACCCCGGCTGGATCCGCCAGAACGCCTCCAGCGAGCAGGTGGCCGAGAAACGGATGCAGAATGTCCACTTTCTGCTGGAATCGTTACAAACCACCCTGGAGCGGCTGCGGCAAGAGGAGGAGGGGGCCGCCATCGAAGACGCGATCGCCCGGCTGGTGCTGCTGGACCTGCTCAACCGGCAGGACGAGGAGGACGACGCCGACCGGGTGCAGCTGATGACCTTGCACGCCTCCAAGGGGCTGGAATTTCCCCACGTGTTCCTGCTCGGCATGGAGGAGGAGCTGCTGCCGCACCGTAACAGCATCGAACAGGACACCATCGAGGAGGAGCGCCGGCTGGCGTATGTGGGCATTACCCGGGCGCAAAAAACCCTCACCATGACGCTGGCGAAACAGCGGCGCCAGTTTGGCGAGTGGGTGGACTGTACCCCCAGCCGGTTCCTCGCTGAACTGCCGCAGGAAGATCTGCAACGGGAGGGGCTGGGCGAGGCGAGCCCGGAACAGAACCGGGCCCGCGGGCGGGCCACGCTGAACGGCCTCAAGGGGTTGCTCGAGGATCTCTAGGCAGCCCCCGCCTCAGTCGTAAACGACTGAACGACTACAGCTCGAGCCGATGGTGCCATACAATGAATTTTACGATAGCAAGCGGAGAGAGCGATGAGCGAACTGCTGAACCTGGAGCGCGAGCTGGAGAGGTTGGAGCCCTGGCAGCTGACCGCCTTTTCCGCGGCCCTGACGGAGCGGATGTTTCCCAACTTCACCCTCTTTGCCCGGCTGGCCGAGTTTGGTGATCCAGCCCGGATGCGCTGGCTGCTGGATGGCGTCTGGGAGAGCCTGAGCGGCAGCGGGGCCAAGGTGAACTTCGCCCTCCATCTGGAGCAGGTGGAGGCCAACATGCCGGATCTGGATGAGTACGACATGTATGGCGCCCTGCCGGCGCTGGATGCGATGGTGGCGCTGAGCGCCACCCTCAACGCCCTGCCGGAAAAGGATCGCGCCGAGGCTGTCAGCGTGGGGCTGCTCTCACGCGAGAGCGTGGCGACCTTCATAGAAGTCACTGAACGGGATGACGAGCTGTCCGATGAGGCGCTGGTCAGGCTGATCAACACCCATGAACTGATGCTGGCCGAAGACAGCTTTCGTGGCGAAGTGATCGAACGGCTACAGAGTCAAAGGCAGCCGAGCGCCGCCTTTGTGCGCGAGTTGCGTGAGCTGGCACGCAATGAGGGCGTCAGTAACATCGGCATCAGCGACGAAGAGGATTGATCATACTGAGCCTTGCCCTGTTGCGCAGCGCAAAGCCGGACCGGTGCCGTTAACCGTTTAGGAGCTGTTTCCATGGTGAAAAAAATTCTACTGGCGCTGGTCCTGCTGCCGCTGTTGTGTGGGCTGTTTTTGTGGCAGGTCAACCCGGGCTGGTGGCAGGCGCTCAAGTCTGAGTGGTTGGCCGGGTTCAACGCCGAGCACGCCCAAGCGGCCGCCCGCTGGCGCAACGATGGGTTGGCGTTCGGGCGCCAGAGTGATCAGCAGGGGTGTCTGGAGCGCACGCTGAGCCGCTTTGATGGCTGCACCGGTTTCGATTGCACCGTCAACTATGGCCGGTTTCTCCGGGCGTGTCTGGAGAGCGCTCGGCCCAGTGCGGGCTTCTGCGATGCGGTCCCCCCCTTTCGCGAGGAGCCGAGCGAAGATGACAAAAGCTGGGCCAGGCATACATGCTGGGGGCGTAACATTCGCGGCGAGGGGTGCCGCCTGCTGCTGCGCGAGCAGCAGTTGTTCTGTGGCATCGCCGAGGAGGAGCCGAAGGGGACCCAACCGAAGTCAGGTGGTTAACACCAGCTTGCCCCTCACCCGGCCCGAGGCGCTCAGCCGGTGCGCTTCGGCTGCCTGCTCCAGCGGTAGGCAGTCGCTCAGGTTCAATTTCACCGCGCCGCTGGCCGCCAGCCGCACCAGCTCTCGCAGCTGCCCGCCATCGGGGCGGGCGCGGATTCCGCTCACCGCCAACCCCTTGGCCGCGCCGGCTGCAACTACCTCGGCAGCGGTGACCGAGGGCAGGGTGACCATCTTGCCGTCGGGGTGCAGGCAGTGTAGCGCCTGAACCGCGCTGTCTCCGCCCACACCATCGATGATCAGGTCTATATCGTGGAGCTGTTGTTCCACCCGCTGGCGCCGGTAATCGATCACTTCGTCACAGCCGAGGCGTTGCAAAAAGCTCCTGTTGCCATGGGAGGCGGTGCCGATCACATAGGCGCCCTTCCACTTTGCCAGCTGCACCGCCAGATGGCCGACACCGCCCGCCGCCGCCAGCACCAGAACCGTTTGCCCGGCTTGCAGATCAGCCACCTCGAACAGTGCCTGCCAGGCGGTCAGGCCCGCCACCCCCAGCCCCGCCGCCGTGGTCGGCTCCAGCGCGGCGGGGCGCAGCGTTATCTGATCCGCCGGGGCGGTCAGATATTCGGCATAGCAACCGGCCGGCTGGGGAAAACGGATAAAGCCCAGCACCTCATCCCCCGGGCGCAGGCCGCCTACCCCCTCGCCGAGTGCCTCAACCTGTCCGGCAAACTCCCAGCCGGGGCAGAAGGGCAGTGCTGCAATAAACTGGCTGGCGCCGCCACCGGAGCAGGTTTTCCAGTCGATCGGGTTGACCCCGGCGGCGTGGTTGCGGATCAGTACCTCTCCCGGCCCCGGTTGGGGCTGCTCCAGCTCATCGAGGCGCAGATTTTCAGGCCCGCCAAAGGCGTGGATACGGATCGCTTTCATGGGTATTCTCCCCCGGGTTGTGCGGCGCGTTCAGCCGCCGATAATGGGTTGACCGATTCCAAGAGTAAAGTGATCCGGCCATGGCTGGCAAACCGTGGCGGGTCGTTTTCGGGAGGCAAGATGAAAGGAAACCCCCTGCGGGGCGGCGGATACCTGCTGCGCGGTGCGGCGCTGCTGCTGCAACCGGGCATCCGTGCGTTCGTGCTGGCGCCGCTGTTGATCAACATTGTGCTCTTCATCGGCGCCATCTGGCTGCTGGTACGACAGTTCGAGCGTTGGGTCGAGTACGGGTTGGGATACCTGCCCGACTGGGCCGGCTTTCTCTACTGGCTGTTCTGGCCCTTGTTTGCACTACTGGTGATAGCCGGTGTCTATTACGGCTTTTCCGTGGTGGCCAATCTGATCGCCGCGCCCTTCAACGGCTTCCTGTCCGAGAAGGTGGAACGGCGGCTGCGCGGGTCGGTGCCGGTCGATGAGGGCTGGCGGGCACTGCTGGCGATGATCCCCCGCACCGTGCAGCGAGAGCTGCAGAAGCTGGCCTATTATCTACCCCGTTTTTTGCTGTTGCTGGTGATGACGTTGATTCCGGGGCTGAACCTGCTCGCGCCGCTGCTCTGGTTTCTGTTCGGTGCCTGGATGATGGCGATTCAGTACTGTGACTACCCGATGGACAACAACAAGGTCAGCTTCGGCCAGATGAAGCGGTTGCTGCAGGCGCGCCAGATGACCTCGCTCGGCTTTGGCGGGCTGGTGCAACTGGCGCTGCTGGTGCCGCTGCTCAACCTGTTCCTGATGCCCGCGGCGGTGGCGGGGGCCACCCTCTTCTGGGTGGAGGAGTATGCGCAGCAGGCGGGGGAGGTCAGTCCGCTGGCGGTACCACCAGCTCGGCGGGGAAGTGACAGCTGAAGCAGCTGCCCTGGCCGGGTTTGCTCTCGATCTCCAGCCGGGCGCCGAGGCGCATCAGTACATGCTTGACGATCGCCAGCCCCAGCCCGGTGCCGCCACTGGCGGATGAGCGGCTGTCGTCCACCCGGTAGAACCGCTCGGTCAGATGGGGGATATGCCGCGCCTCGATGCCGATGCCGCTGTCGGTGACGCTGAAGTGTCCCCCCCTGTCGTCGACCCACCAGCGGATCAGAATATGGCCCCCGTCAGGGGTGTAACGCACGGCGTTGAACACCAGATTGGAGATGGCGCTCTGCAGCTCGGCGGGCAGGGCGAGCAGATCGTGCCGGGGGTCGACCTGCAGCTCGAACTGGTGGTTGCGCTCCCCCGACAGGGTGCGTGCGTCCTCGTGGATCCGGTTGATCATGCTCTGGATCAAGACCGGCTTGAGGGTGGCGGCCTGGCGAGAGGTGGCCTCCAGCCGCGACAGCAGCAGGAGATCATGCACCAGGTTTTCCATCCGGCGCGCCTGCTGCTGCATCTGACTGAGCCCCCGCAGCAGCGGCTTGGGCAGGTCCTGATCGAGAAAGGTTTCCAGATAGCCGCGGATCACCGTCAGCGGTGTGCGCAACTCGTGGGAGGCGTTGGCAACGAAATTCTGTCGGGTTTGTTCCAGCTGGGTCAGGCGGGTGATGTCACGCACCACCAGCAGGCGGTGGTCATCGCCAAACAGGCTGATCTGGAACAGCAACCGGGTGTCATCATCGAGGGGCGAGGGCAGCTCCAGCGGTTCCTGATAGCGCCCCTTGCGGTAGTAATCCACAAATACGGGGTCGCGCAGCAGGTTCAGCAGCGGCTTGCCCCGGTCGGAGGCGTGGCGCAGCCCCAGCAGCCGCTCCGCCGCCAGATTCCACCACTCCAGATTGTTGTTCCGGTTGACGATGATCACGGCATCGGGCAGGGCCGCCGATGACTGCTGGAAGCGGGAGATGATGCTGCGCAAGGAGGCCTCGCGCGCCTGGGTGCGTTTCTGCATCCGTGCCAGGGCGTCCAGAACTTCCCCCCAGGCACCGGGCAGCTCGGGGGGTTCCTGTGAGGTATCGCTCACCAGCCACTGGCGCAACACGTTGAAACGACGGATCTGGATCGCCGCCCAGAGGAGCAGGCCAAGGAGGGCGCCGACAAGCGGAAATCCCAGCACCGCCCCCAGAATCAGACCGACGCCGGTGTCAAGCAGCAGGCTCATCAGCAGGGAGTGCCGCGTTATGTGCATGGAGTCTCCCCATTGCGCTGTTGTGGATGCGGCGACCCGAGCCGATCAGGCCACCTGCGCCGAAAAGCGGTAGCCGGTGCCGCGCACCGTCTGCACCAGGTAATCGTGCCGTTCCCCCAGCGCCTTGCGCAGGCGACGGATATGGACGTCGACGGTGCGCTCCTCCACATAGACGTTACCACCCCACACCATGTCCAGCAGCTGGCTGCGGGTGTAGGCCCGGTCGGGGTGGGTCATGAAAAACTGCAGCAGGCGAAATTCGGTGGGGCCCAGCTCCAGCGGGCGGTCGTCGGCCGTGACGCGATGCGACACCGGGTCCAGGGTGAGGTTATCCACCGTGACCGGCTCCTCAACCCCTTTGGGGGTGGAGCGGCGCAGCACGGCCTTGAGGCGGGCGACCAGCTCCCGGGGGGAGAACGGTTTGGTGATGTAGTCATCGACCCCGGCTTCCAGCCCCTGGATTTTGTTGTCCTCATCGGTTTTGGCGGTCAGCATGATGATCGGGATGTCGGCCGTCACCTCATCCTTGCGCAGGCGGCGAGCAAATTCGATGCCGCTGGTGCCGGGCATCATCCAATCCAGCAACAGCATGTCGGGCTTGTTGTCGACGATACGGGCGTGGGCCGACTGGGCGCTGTCCGCCTCCTCACACTCGTAGCCCGCCATCTCCAGTGCCACCGCGATCATCTCACGGATGGGTGCTTCGTCATCGACGATCAGTACACGTTTGGGCGCAGACATCTTCCTGCCTCTTGTACAGAGAGTTATTCAACCCGGGGTATTACAAGACATTCTGGTTACAAAAACGTGACGCCAATATATTTTGCCGGCGTTGTCAGCGTCCTGTCACTGTTTCGTGGCGTACTCCAGCATCAAGCCGAGCAGAACCAGCAGTTCAGCGTAGTGGTTGTTGAGAAAGGCACGGAAACAGCCCCCCCGTTCCCGGTCGCGGATCAGCCAGTGTTGGTAGAGAAACAGGGCGGCGGCGCCGGCCAGGCCGAGCCGGTACCACCCCCCCAGTTGCTCGATCTGGCCCACCCCGAGCAGCACCGCCAATGCCGCCGCCTGGAGCAGGGCGATGATGAGCCGGTCGTGGCGGCCAAACAGCACCGCACTGGATTTGACGCCAATTCTCAGGTCGTCATCACGATCGACCATGGCGTACTGGGTATCATAGGCGGTGGTCCAGAGCAGCTTGGCCAGGTAGAGCAGCCAAGCGGTCAGCGGCAGTGCCTGCTGGGTAGCGGTGAACGCCATCGGGATCGCCCAACCAAAGGCTGCCCCCAGCACCAGTTGGGGCAGGTGGGTATAGCGTTTCGTGAAGGGATAGATGAACGCCAGGGCCAGGCCACCAAGAGACATCAGGACGGTGAGGGGGTTGGTCAGCAGCACCAGCAGGAAGGAGAGCAGCATCAGGGCGCAGAACAAGAGCACCGTCTCGCGCTCGCTGACCCGGCCGGTCGGCAGCGGTCGGTTCCGGGTGCGCGCGACGTGACCGTCGATATGGCGGTCGGCAAAATCGTTGATGGCGCAGCCGGCGGAGCGGGTCAGGAATACACCAAGGGTGAAGATCAGCAGCAGATCCAGCCTCGGCACCCCTCCCGAGGCGATCCAGAGTGCCCACAAGGTGGGCCAGAGCAGCAGGTAGGTGCCGATCGGGCGGTCGATACGGGTCAGCTGGACATAGGCGTGCAACCGCCGTTGCAGCGGATGTCGTATGGGGCAGGGTGCCGACATGATCTCTCCTGAGCGGGTCAGTGCGGGTATTGTACGCGCTCCATGGCCGGGAGAAAAACCTCACACACCAGCAGGGGCTTGCGGTGCAGACGAAACACCGAGCGGCGTGCCCAGTAATGTTGGCCGCGGCGGTCTTCCAACCGGCAGGCGTAGAGGGGCTCCCGCTCGAGGGAGGGATCACGGAACAGGCAGGAGCCGAGGGAGCGGCTGCCCAGGCGCAGTAGGCGGCGCTCCACTCCGGTCAGTGTGGTGGCGGGAATGACGGTGCGGGCGAACACCCAGGGCTCAGCATCACGGCCGAGCAGCTCGACCTCCCGGATCAGGGCGCGCCGGCGCGGGCTCACCCCCAGCGCCCGTGCCTCATCGGCGCTCGGGTGGTGCCAACGCTCACTCAGCACGCAAACGCCAAACTCGCCCCCGGCCGCGCGGCGCAGGCGCAGGCTCAGAGAGCCCGCATCGCAGAGCCAAGGGCGCCAGTGAGCCGGTACCCGCAAGCGGCGCCCGCTCGCAGGCAGCCAGCGTCGGTGTGGGGGGCGCATGAGCAGGGATTCGCGTGCTGACACCTGGGGAGATTCCGCTACCGAGACAGGTGGCAGTCTAGCCTATCGAGCCGCGCGGTGTTGCTCCGGCGTTTTGGAGCGTTACTCTTCGGTGCTGCCGTCATCACTGAGCAGGGCGTTGGTCTCCTCTTCGACGGTTCTGCGGATCTGTTTCAGGCTGTGGTGGCGCACATCGGTACCGCTGACCTGGTAGATCAGATGTTCGGCCAGGTTGCGCGCATGGTCTCCGATCCGCTCCAGGCTGCGCAGGGCCCAGATCACGCTCAGCACGGAGGAGATCGCCCGAGGGTCTTCCATCATGTAGGTCACCAGCGCACGCATGGCGGTGCGGTATTCGCGGTCCACCTCCTTGTCCTGCTTGGCGACATGATAGGCCATCTCAATGTCGTTGCGGGCGAAGGCGGTCAGGACACTGCGTACCATGTCGCGTACCAGTTTGCCGATGTGACGCACCTCCTGGTGGCCGCGCTGGGTCGCGCCACTTTGTGCCTGCTCGATGGTTTGCGCACAGATGCGGGAGGCTTCATCGCCGATCCGTTCCAGATCGGAGACGGAGCGGCTGATCGAGACGATCAGGCGCAGGTCACTGGCGGCGGGCTGGCGACGGGCAATGGTGGTGGTGCAGAGATCATCGATCATCACTTCCATGGCGTTGGTCTGCTGGTCGACCTTGCGCGAAGCCTCGGCACGGTCCACGTCCGCACTCAGCAGCGCCTCGATCGCATCGGTGACCTGCTGCTCCACCATGCCGCCCATGGTCAGCATCTGGGTGCGGATGGTCTCCAGCTCTTCGTTGAACTGCTGGGAGATGTGGGTCGAGTAGTTGTCTTTTTCCAGTTCCACGGTGGTTCTCTCCGTTACGGGTCGCTGGCCTAGCCATAGCGTCCGGTGATGTAATCTTCCGTCTGTCGTCTGGACGGTCGAGTAAACAGTTTTTCGGTTTCGCCGAATTCGATCAAACGTCCCTGGTGCAAAAAGGCAGTGTAGTCGGAAACACGGGCCGCCTGCTGCATGTTATGCGTTACGATCAGAATGGTGAACTCCCGTTTCAGCTCATGGATCAGCTCCTCGATCTTCAATGTCGAGATCGGGTCCAGGGCCGAGGCCGGCTCATCCAGCAGCAGTACCTCGGGGCGAACGGCGATGGTGCGGGCGATCACCAACCGTTGCTGCTGCCCGCCGGAAAGCCCCAGTGCGCTCTCGTGCAGCCGATCCTTGACCTCATCCCAGAGCGCGGCCGCACGCAGAGCCCATTCGATGGTTTCGTCCACCACCCGCTTTTTGCGGATACCCTGGATTTTGAGGCCGAAGTTGACATTTTCATACACCGAGGCGGGGAACGGGTTGGGTTTTTGAAACACCATGCCCACCCGGCGGCGAAGCTCCGCCACATTCACGGAGCGAGCGTAAATGTCGTCATTGTCGAGCAGGATTGTTCCAGAAATGTTACAGTCCGGCGCCAGCTCACTCATGCGGTTGAAGCAGCGCAATAGGGTCGATTTGCCGCAACCGGAGGGGCCGATGAACGCCGTCACCCGGTTGCCGGGCAGCTCCAGCGTGATATTGCTCAGCACCCGGCTGTCACCATAGCTCAGGCTGAGGTCACACACCTTCAGCCGGGTGGCCGGGAGGTCGGGGCCGGTGGCGGTGATGGTCTGGGCCACCGGTATCTGTTTATCCAGCGGTGTCAAAGTACGGCTCCATCGCTCGGTGCATGTCAAAGCTCCGGCTCCAGTGCCCTGAAGCGGGCCCGCAGACGGTCGCGCAGCAGGATCGCCGCCAGATTCAGCAGCAGGATCACCAGCAACAGCAGCAGGGCGGTGGCGTAGACCAGGGGCTGGGCGCTCTCGCCGTTGGCGCTGTTGAAGCCGGCATCATAGATGTGAAAGCCAAGGTGCATGAATTTCTGATCCAGATGGAGGTAGGGAAAATTGCCATCCACCGGTAAGCCGGGGGCCTGTGTGACCACCCCGACCAGCATCAAGGGGGCGACCTCACCGGCGGCGCGGGCGATGGCCAGGATCACCCCGGTCATCATCGCCGGGCTGGCCATGGGTAGCACCACCCGCCACAGGGTTTCCGCCCGGGTCGCGCCCAGCGCCAGGGCGCCCTCACGCAGGCTGGTCGGAATGGCGCGCAGCCCCTCCTCCGTGGCCACGATCACCACCGGCAGGGTCAACAGAGCCAGGGTGGCCGCCGCCCAGAGCAGCCCCCCCGTGCCGAAGGTGGGGGTTGGCAGGGCCTGCGGGAAAAACAGTGCGTCGATACGCCCTCCCAGAAAATAGACGAAAAAGCCGAGCCCGAAAATACCGTACACAATGGAGGGCACTCCGGCCAGATTGTTGACCGCGATGCGGATGGTTCGGGTCAGCCAACCCTGGTGGGCAAATTCGTGCAGGAACACGGCGGCCAGCACGCCGAAGGGGGTGACCAGAAGCGACATCAGCAGCACCATCAGTACCGTCCCCAACAGGGCGGGGAAAACGCCGCCCTCGGTATTACCCGCCCGGGGTGAATCGGACAGGAACTCCCACAGTTTGAGCGCCACGTGTTTCAGTTTGTCGACAGGGCCCATGCCGTTTGGGCGGTAGGCGCGGATCACCTCGCTCATGGCAAACTCCCGTATACGACCATCGGCCAGCTCGACCTGAAAACGGTCGCGACCGGCCTGTCGGCGCAGCTCCTCCAGCCGCTGTTGCAGCCGCTGCTGCTCCTGCGTCAGCGCGCTGCGCTCGCGGGGAGGTCGTTGCTGGTGGCGCAGCCGCTCCAGTCTGCGCACGAGCCGTGGGAGCAGGTCGCTTTCGATCTGCTCCATCTCTTGGCGTAACGCCGCGGTACGCTGCCGCCGCCGTTCGAACCTCTGCCACAACCGCGCCTGATCACCATCTGCCCCCTGCAGCGCCACCCCATCCTCACTCACCCCCCGCAGGTAGCCATACAGGGGGCCCCAACGGGTGCGTTCGAATACCGCCAGCTGGTCGGGATATGCGCGCTCCCTCAGGGCGCTATCGAGCAGCCAGAAATAATCGCTGTCGCCGAGCTCCCGGTTACCACCATGGATCAGAGTACGCCCCACCCTGGGGCTGGTTGTCGCCAGGGTAAGGCCCGCTTGCTGCAACCGGCGCACGCTTACCTGCTCGTGACGGATGATTTCACCCACCACGCGGCGGCTCTGGCCAGCGTGTACCACCTGCGCCTGCAGTAGGTCAGCCGGCCAGAAGTGGGCCATCCCTCGGCTGCCGATCAACGCCAGGATCCCCAACAGGGTGAGCAGACACAGAGCGACGGCGCCGGCGTTGAGCCAGATCCAGGGGGTGTCGCTGTGCAGCCATCGCCCCAGGCGGTTGTCACAGTGCACGGTAGCGCCTCCGCAGCTGTTGCCGGATCAGCTCGGCGAGGGTGTTGATCACCAGCGTAAACAGGAACAGCAGCAGCGCGGTCAGGAACAGGATGCGGTAGTGGCTGCTGCCAACGGTGGATTGGGGCATCTCGATGGCGATGTTGGCGGCCAGCGTCCGCATCCCCTCGAAGAGGTTGAACTCCATGATCGGGGTGTTACCGGTCACCATCAATACGATCATGGTCTCCCCGATCGCCCGGCCGAAGCCGATCATCAGGGCCGAGAAGATACCGGCACTGGCGGCGGGCAGGATCATCCAGATCAGCGCCTGCCAGGGGGTCGCCCCCAGCGCCAGAGCACCGTTGCTGAGATGGCGCGGGACGGCGTGGATCGCCTCCTCGGTGAGGGAAAAGAGGGTGGGAATGATGGCAAACCCCATGGCGATACCCACAACCAGCGCATTGCGCAGCTCATAACGGATACCCACCTGGTGACCGAGCCAGAGCACCAGCTGACCATCGAACAGCCACGCCTCGAGCCACTGCGCCAGCGGGAAGGCCAGCCAGGTCACCAGCGGAATCACTCCCAGCAGCGGGATCACATGCCACCCTTCGGGCAGCAAAAACCGCAGCCGTTGCGGCATTCTTTCCCAGCCGAAGGCAAACAGCAGGATGCTGATCGGCAACAGCACGATCAGCAGCAGGATGGCCGCCAGGTGGGTCAGCAGGAACGGTGCCAGCCACAGCGCGGCGATGAGCCCCAACACCACGGAAGGGATGGCCGCCATCAGCTCGATGATCGGTTTGATCCTGCGCCGCCACCCGGGTGCCATGCAGTAGGCGGTGTAGATGGCGCCGCCGATCGCCAGCGGTGTCGCCAGCAGCATGGCATAGAGCGCGGCCTTGAGGGTGCCAAACACCAGTGGCGCCAGGCTGTATTTGGCCTGCGTATCGCTGCCGGCGGAGGCGGGTTGCCAGATGTAGGCGGGCTGATCGTAGTCCTCATACCAGATCCTGCGCCAGAGGCTGTCCAGGGTTATTTCGCTGTGGGGAGCCTGCAGCCGCCAAAGGCTGCCGCGCCGGTCCCGCTCCAGCAGTAGCTCTCCGCTGGGCGGCGACAGCGCCAGGGCATCGACCTTGCCCCCCGGCGCCTCGCTGCGCAGCAGTGCCCGGCTGGAGTTCAGGCTGTACAGGGCAAGCGCCCCCGCCCGATCCAGTACCACGAAGCTGTTGTCTTCGCTCCGAGCGGCCAGCAGCGTGGGTGGCCCGGGCAGGGGGTCGTACTGCCGGATCTCTCTCAGTCTCGTGCCGTCGTACCGATCCGGCGTAAAAAACCACTGCGAGAGTGCGCCCGAGCGGTCACCGAGCAGCAGGCTACGCCCCCCCGGCAGCAGTTCGAACAGGCTGATCTCCTCTTGGCTGGCACGGATCACTTCGTAGCTTTCTCCCGCTCCATGCAGGGGGATCACACCGACGCGCCCCTCGGGGCCCAGCGCCAACAGCCGGGAGGCGTGCGGCATCAGCAGCAGTTTACGCGGTTCAAAACCTGGCGTGGGCAGGTTGAATGCCTGCTGTGGGAGGGGGTCTGGCCGGCGCAGATCGAAGCGGAACTGGCGCAGCCGACCGGCCTGGAAGCTGACCAGAAGGAGCTGTTGCTGCTCGACGGTGGCTGTCAAGCGATCGACCCCGGAGGGGTCGAGCCGCAGCGGTTGGTTGCCGAGCGGATAGTGTATCGTCGGTTGCGGGCCACCATCGGCGCCGGTGTATCGGCGCTGCACCGGCAGCACCGTGCCATCGCTCAGTAGCAGTACCAGCAGGCCCTCCCCGGCATCGGCCAGGTCGACGATCCGGCCATCGTCGGGGAGGGGGAGGGGGTGCCGTCGCCGCAGCGCGCCGGTGGTGGGGTGAAAAAACTGTAGCTCCCCCGCCCGCGTCAGGCGGACCCCCATCTGTCCCTCGGCGTCCAGGGCCAGATAGAGCACCTGGCCCTGAAAGGGGGGCTGGAGTGAGTGTTCGAGGGGAACGATGCGGGCCGGTGCCAGCAGCGGCACCACCTGATAGAGCAGGTAGAACAGCAGCAGCAATAGCGACAGGATCACGCCCAGCCCACCCAGCATGATCAACAGGGTGGCCAATCGGTCCTTGTAACGGCGCAGCTGCAACCAGCGGTTGTGCAGCGGGGGGGAGCGCCTGTGACCCGGGGGTGGGGCCTCAACCTGCATTCGAGAGCATCCTCAGTTGGCGCGCGATGGTTTGGGACGGAAGCGGGATGTAGCCCGCTCTGGAAACCACCGCCTGGCCTTCCTGCGATAGAACCAAGCGGAGAAACTCCCGCAGCGGCGGGGAGAGGGGCTGCCCCGGGGGCCAGTTCAGGTACAGATACAGCGGTCGTGTCAGCGGGTAGCGTCCGTCGCTCAGCGCCTCTGGCTCCGGGGCGATATATTCGCGGCCCCGAGCCGCCAGCGGCAGCACGCGCACCGAGGCGTCGCGGTGGCTGATGCTGGCGTAGCCGATCGCATCGATCGCCGCCGCCACCGCCTGGACCACCGCGGCCGAGCCGGGCAGCTCATTGACTCGGCTGGAAAAGTCACCGCGACACAAGGCACGATCACGGAAAAACCCATGGCTGTCGGAGACGGCGGTGTGGCCGAACAACAGCACCGGCTGCCCGCCGAGCGGCCCCGCCACCCCCAGCTGGCGCCAATGATCGAGCCGTGTGTTCCCCCCACAGCGCCGGGTGGCGGAAAAGAGCGCATCCAGTTGCTCCAGGTTCACGCCCGCCACCGGATTGTCCCGGTGCACGAAAATCGCCAGCGCATCCAGCGCGACCGGGATCGCCGTCGGCGGGTAGCCGTGGCGCTGCTGGAATACGCGCCGCTCATGCTCCCCCATGGGGCGACCCATCGGCACGAGGCGGGCGCTCCCTTCGATCAGAGCCAGTGGAGCCGACGCCGAACCGGGCGGCTGTATCTGAATGTTCACCTGCGGATAAAAGCGGTTGAACGCTTGCGACCAGAGCAACATCAGGTTGGCCATGGTAGCGGAGCCGACAGTGGAGAGAGAGCCAACGATACCGGCAACCCGCTGATAGGGGGGCACCGCGCCGGCCGCGGTGGCCGGCGCCCGTGCCGAAGCGCTCGTCGCCAGCAACAGCAGCCCCAACGACAGCGCGAGTCTGGTGTGCTTCACTGGGTGCATCCCGGACCAACTGTGTATCATCGGTTCAGGAGCGGGCACCCCTATCCGATGGCGGGCACCCGACCCCCGAAACCACCGTCGGATCAGCCGAAGCGACCGGTGATATAGGCCTCGGTCATGGGGTGTTCCGGGGCGGTAAACACCTTCACCGTATCGTTTACCTCCACCAGATGGCCGAGGTGGAAGTAGGCGGTGCGGTCTGACACGCGGGAGGCCTGCTGCATGGAGTGGGTCACGATGACGATGGTATAGCTTTCGGACAGCTCCGAGATCAGCTCTTCCACCTTCGCGGTGGCAATCGGGTCCAGTGCCGAGCAGGGCTCATCCATCAGCACCACCTCCGGGTTGACCGCAATGGCGCGGGCGATGCACAGCCGTTGCTGCTGACCGCCGGACATGCCGGTGGCGGTGGCATCCAAGCGGTCCTTGGCTTCATCCCACAGGCCAGCCTTGCGCAGGCTGTTCTCAACGATATCGTCCAGATCCGACTTGCGGTTGGCCAGTCCGTGGATGCGTGGCCCATAGGCGACATTGTCGTAGATCGATTTGGGGAAGGGGTTGGGTTTCTGGAACACCATGCCCACGCGGGCGCGCAGCTCGACCACATCCTGCCGCGGATCGTAAAGATCCTGATCATCCAGCTGCAGGGCGCCCTTCACCTTGCAGTTGTCGATGCTGTCGTTCATCCGGTTCAGGCAGCGCAGGAAAGTGGACTTGCCACAGCCGGACGGGCCGATGAAGGCGATCACCTGGTTTTTGCCGATATCCAGGCTCACGTTCTTGATCGCCCGCTCTTGGCCGTAGAACACCTCCACATTGCGCAGCTTGAATTTTGGATCCTTGACATAGGGCTTGCCAACCGTTTTTCCCTCTTCGATGGTGGCAGCCGAGTTGCTGTTGAAGGCTTTGGCTTCGGTCGCGTCGGAGGTGCTCATCTTGGTCATTGCCGTGTTTCCACCCAGCGTTGCAGTCATGTTCATATCTGTTCTCCTTACCACCGGCGCTCGAGACGTTTGCGCTGCCAGATGGCCAATGCGTTCATTCCGATCAGGAAGCTCAGCAGCACCATGATGGCGGCCGATGCTCGTTCGATAAAGGCGAGTTCAGGGCTGCCCGACCACAGGAACACCTGTACCGGCAGTACGGTGGCCGAATCGAAGAAGCCCGTGGGTACGTCGACGATGAAGGCGACCATCCCGATCAATAGCAGAGGAGCGGTTTCACCCAGCGCCTGAGCCATGCCGATGATGGAACCGGTCAGCATCCCCGGCATCGCCAGCGGCAGGACATGGTGCAGCACCACCTGCATCTTCGAGGCGCCAACCCCCTCCGCCGCCTCGCGGATCGAGGGGGGTACGCTCTTGATCGCCGCCCGGCTGGAGATAATGATGGTGGGCAGCGTCATCAGAGTGAGTACCAAACCACCCACCACCGGCACCGAGCGGGGCATACCGAACAGGTTGATGAACACCGCCAGCCCCAGCAGACCGAAGATGATAGAAGGCACCGCCGCCAGATTGTTGATGTTGACCTCGATAAAATCGGTCAAGCGGTTTTTGGGCGCGAACTCCTCCAGGTAGATGGCCGCGGCCACGCCGATCGGGAATGACAGCACCAGAGTGACGAACATGGTCAGCAGCGAGCCGACCACCGCGCCCAAAATGCCCGCCTTGGCCGGGTCGCGCGAGTCTCCCCCTTTGAAGAAAACATCGTTGAAGGAGGTTTCGATCACCCCCTTCTCCTTCAGGGTGTCGACCCAGTTCCGCTGCTGCTGGGAGAGTTTGATCGAGTAGGCCTTGTTATCGGCATGTTTGGAGTAGACATCCACATCACTATGGGCGAGGAAGCTCATCTTCCGGGTGGTGTTGAGCCACTCGGGATGTTGCACGAGCGCGTCACGCAGCTCCGTCGACGCATAGGGGTTGATCAACTTGCGGACCGCCTCATGCTGCACATTGGTGACCCCCGGGAGCTCTCTTATCAGCGCCTGAATCAGTGGCTCGACGAAGTCGGCCATTTTTACCTGGCGCGGGTCGGTGGGGTCATCCAGATTCAGCAACTGGCTATCGAGCTCCACCTCCAGATTCAGGCTGGTCTTCAGAAAGCCGCTGGACCCCTTGCCCACGATGTCGGTAAACAGGGCCAGCAGCGCCGACAGGGCGATCAGGATCGCCACGATGCCGTAGGCACGGAAACGCATCTCCTTGCGGTAGCGCTTTTTCAATGACTTGCGGACGATCTCCGCCTGTGGATGATGCTCAGTCATATTGCTCTCGATATTTGCTTACGATATGCAGGGCGATGATGTTGAGAACCAGCGTGACCAGGAACAACATGGCACCCAGGGCGAAGGCCGCCAGCGTTTTGGCGCTGTCAAACTCCTGGTCGCCGGTCAGCAGGGTAACGATCTGTACGGTGACGGTGGTCACGGCTTCCAGCGGGTTGGCGGTCAGGTTGGCCGCCAGGCCCGCGGCCATCACCACGATCATGGTTTCCCCGATGGCGCGGGACACCGCCAGCAAAATACCGCCCATAATGCCGGGCAGCGCCGCTGGAAAGATGACCCGCTTCATGGTTTCCGACTGGGTTGCGCCCAACGCCAGCGAGCCGTCACGCAGGGACTGAGGCACGGCGTTGATGACGTCGTCCGACAGGGAGGATACGAACGGGATGATCATGATCCCCATCACCGAGCCGGCGGCCAGAGCGCTCTGCGAGGAAGCCTCGATCCCGAATGAGGCGGCCAGGTTGCTGATGAACGGCGCCACGGTCAGGGCGGCGAAGAAGCCGTAGACCACGGTCGGAATACCGGCCAGTATCTCCAGCAACGGCTTGACCACCCCGCGCACCTTGGAGTTGGCGTACTCGGAGAGGTAGATGGCCGACATCAGCCCCACCGGAACGGCCACCAGCATGGCGATGCCGGAGATCAGCAGGGTGCCGGTAAACAGGGGAATCATGCCGAACGATCCCTCCGCGGCCACCTGGTCTGCGCGCAGGGCGGTTTGCGGGCTCCAGTGGGTGCCGAAAACAAAATCGAAAAAGGAGATCTGCTGGAAAAAGCGCACGGTTTCGATGGCGACCGAGAAAACGATGCCGGCCGTGGTCATTACCGCCACACCGGCGCAGGAGAAGAAGAGCCACTTCAGAATGGACTCCACCTGTACCCGAGCGTTGAGTTTCGGGTTGATGCGCAGCCAGGCCAGGAACCCGGTCAACACCGTTATGCTGATCACCAGCGCCGTCATGTACAACCGGCTTTGCTGGCGCAACTGCACCAGACGGTCGGCGGCGTCGAGGATGGCGGGGTCGACGAAATTGCGCGGCAGGGCGCCACTGGCCACATTGCTGATCTGACTCAGCAGCAGGCTGGCCTTGCCCGGGCTGTCCGGGATCATCTCCGGTGGTAGCTCGCTGATCACCAGCGTCTGGATCACCTTGCCCTGAAACGCGGCCCACAGAGCGAGAACGATCAGGGCCGGAAGGGCGCTCCAGAGCGCAGCCCTGGCACCATAATAGAACGGTAGTGACTTGAGGTGGCGAATCCCCCCCAGGGGTTTGGCCAGCGCTCGCGAGCGGGTTTGCCCCAGCCAGTAGGCGATCGCAGCGAATGCCAGCGTGAAAAGAAGCAGGTTTGCCGGTTGCATGTGTGTTCCTGTCTGCGATTTTTCGTTGGATAAAGCGCGAGAATAGCGTCCAGACGTGCAAAAGGGTGCGCCCCTGCATCAGGACCGCACCCCGAGTTTTGCCCTATGCGTCCTGCCGATTACTTGAGATCGTCGAGGGTCAGGTTTGGCATGTTCTCGGCCTTGTCCATCAGCTCTGACAGCTGATCACGCGGGGGTACGATCAGACCCACATCCTTGAGGTAGCCGTTCGGGCCCAGCGCAGCGATGCTGATGAACTCGTTCACGTATTCAGGGATGCCCGGTACCACGCCGATGTGCGCTTTTTTGACGTAGAAGTACAGGGAACGCGCAACCGGGTAGTTGTCGTTGGCGATATCTTCAGCAGTGGGCTGCACGCCATCGAGGGAGGCCGCCTGCAAACGGTCACCATTTTCTTCCAGGAAGCTGTAGCCGAAGACGCCGTACATGTTGGGATCGCCGATCAGCTTCTGCACGATCAGGTTGTCGTTCTCACCCGCCTCGATGAAGGCGCCATCTTCGCGGATACTTTCACAGATCGCCTTGTGATCATCTTCGCTCAACTGTTTGGTTTCCGGCAGCTGATCACATCCGGCGGCCAGGGCCAGCTCGTTGAACGAGTCGCGGGTGCCCGAAGTGGGCGGTGGGCCCATCACCCGGATCGGTTTGTTGGGCAGGCCCGGGTCGATGTCGCTCCATCTCTTGTTCGGGTTGGAAACCCACTTGCCATTGACCGGCACTTTCGAGCCGAGGGCAAGAAAGAGCTGTTTCAGCGTCAGGTTCAGGTTTTCGGCATCTTTGGAGCTGGCGATGACGATGCCGTCGGAGCCGATACGAAATTCAGTGATCTCGGTAACGCCGTTTTTCTGGCACAGATCGAACTCGGAGGTTTTCATCCGGCGTGAGGCGTTGGTGATGTCCGGGTGCTGAACGCCCACCCCCTGACAAAACAACTTCATGCCGCCGCCGGTGCCGGTGGATTCCAGTTTCGGAGTGTTGTACTCGGTTTTGCTGCCGAACCGTTCGGCAACCACGGTGGCAAACGGGTACACGGTGGAAGAGCCCACAATGCTGATGGTATCGCGGGCGGAGGCCGGAGCCGCCATGCCGATACCGGCCGCGGCGGTCATGGCGAGTGCAAGAGCTTTGGTGCGCAATTTCATTGAGTTACCCTCTCTGAACTGTTCGGTTTTTGATACGGGCGACTATAGGGGGAAAAGATGACCGATTTGTGAAACCTGGCAGAGAAGGGGAATAATTTTCGCCCGCTGAGCTAGTGTGGTTTGCGCGAGGATTCATTATTATGTGCACTGCAACAAAGAGCGCAAGATCCACAGACGCAACAATAAAAGGAGCGATCGATGAGTTGCAGTGACGATGCCGGTGTGCTGACGCCCGCCGGGGAGCTGACCCTGCAGCGGCCTGCCGGGCAGGAAGCGGTGAACATGTTCGGCGATGTCTATGGCGGCTGGGTTGCCGCACAGTTGGTGCTCGCCAGTGAGATTCGTGCCGGGCAGGAGGCGAAAGGGCGTATCGCCACGGTGTCCGTTGGACGCATGAGCTTCATGTCCCCGGTGATGTGTGGAACGGTGCTGAGCTTTTATACCCGCGTGGTGGAGCGGGGCAACAGCTCCTTGCGGATTCAGGTGGAGGTGTGGGGGCGCTGTCCCGATGGCAGGGAGCTGCGCAAGGTGACCTGCGCCGAATGTGTGCAGGTTGCCATCGACCGCCAGGGTCATATCCGCAGCCTGCCAGAGCAGGAGTGAGGCCGGGTTGGCCCGGTGCCGGTCAAGCAAAAAACCAGTAGCCGCAGACGATGGCGGCGGTGATCCCCGCCAGATCGGCGCTCAGGCCGCAGAGCACGGCGTGGCGGGTGCGCCGGATGCCCACGGCGCCGAAATAGACCGCCAATACATAGAAGGTGGTTTCGGTGGAGCCCTGCACGATGGACGCCACCCGGGCGGCGAAGGAGTCGACGCCGTGGCTGTTCATCGTTTCCAGCATCATGGCGCGCGCCCCGGAGCCCGACAGGGGTTTCATCAGCGCCGTGGGCAGCGCATCGACAAAGCGGGTATCCACTCCGAGCAGGGCGATCCCCTCGCGCAGCAGCCAGATAAATCCCTCCAGGGCACCACTGGCACGCAATACCCCGACCGCCACCAACATCGCCAGCAGGTAGGGGATGATCATGATGGCGGTGTCGAACCCCTGCTTGGCGCCCTCGATGAAGGTTTCATAGACATTGACCCCGCGCCGCTGTGCCAGCAGTAGAAACAGGATGATGACGCTGAACAGCAGCAGGTTGCCAACAAGGGAGGACTGGCGCTGCAGCTCCTCGGCGCCGAGGGTGGCGAAATAGCCCACGAAGGCGAGCAGCAGGGCCGCACAGGCTCCGAACCAGAGCAGCAGTGTGCGCTGGAGCAGGTTGATGCGCTGAATCCAGCAGGTCACCAGCACTCCCACCAGGGTGGAGCAGCTGGTGGCGAGCAAAATCGGAATGAATACGGCGGTCGGGTCGCTGGCGCCCTGCTGGGCGCGATAGAGGAAAATGGTGATCGGAAACAGGGTGATCGACGAGGTGTTGAGCACCAGAAACAGGATCTGGGCGTTGCTGGCGACCTCCTTGTCCGGGTTCAGGCTCTGCAGATCCTGCATCGCCTTCAGCCCCAGCGGGGTGGCGGCGTTGTCCAGCCCCAGAAAGTTGGCCGACAGGTTCATGGTCATGGAGCCGATGGCCGGGTGGTGGGGGGGCACCTCCGGCATCAGCCGGGTGAACAGCGGCCCCAGCAGGCGGGCGATGCGATCGAGCAGCCCGGAGGCTTCAGCCAGTTTCATCATCCCCAGCCAGAAGGCCAGGGTGCCGATCAGACCGATGGCGAGCTCCACGGCCAGTTGTGCCATCTCGAAGCTGCTCTGAATCAGGCGTTGAAAGACAGCCGAGTCCCCCATCGCCAGCCACTGCCAGAGGGCCGCGGCGAAGGCAATCAGAAAGAAACCGAGCCAGAGGCGGTGCAACATGGGGGTTATCCTGAGACTGAGAAGGTCGGTTTGGCTGTCGGCGGGAGGCCGTCAGCCCCCCGCGCCCTGCTCAGCCCTTCAACCGCCAGCAGGTCACCTCCGACAGGCTGTGCTGGAACTTGCGCCGGGTTTCACGGATCACGAAGGGGATCTCCTCCGGGCCGCGGATCAGCTCGAAGTGGGCATCCAGCACCTCATGCAGCCCATCCAGCGTGGTGACGCTCTCCCCGTCCCGCTTGAAGCCGCCCAGCCACTCCTCTTTTGGGGTGTGTTCCTCCAGCCAGGTGTAGGGGGAGGCGATGATCAGAATGCCCGACGGGTTGAGCCGTTCATGCACCTGGTGCAAAAACTGCCGCGGGCTGTAGAGGCGGTCGATCAGGTTGGCCGCCAGGATCAGATCATAGCCGGTCAGAATCGGCTTCAGGTTGCAGGCGTCCCCCTGCAGGAAGCTCACCCGGTCGGCCACCTCCGCCAGCCCCATCGAGGCCAGGTCGCGGGTGTGGTAGCTGACCAGATCACCTTCGTCGGTCAATGTATAGCGCAGTCGGCCCTGCTGTTGCAGTTGCACGCCCAGGTTGATCAGCCGAGCGGAAAAATCGACCCCATCCACCTGGGCAAAATGGCGCGCCAGCTCGAAGCTGGCCCGGCCGGTGGCGCAGCCCAGATCCAGCGCCTTGCCACGGCGTGCCGCTCCGGCCAGCTCGATGGCCAGCCGGGCCAGTTGCTGCGGGAAGTTGGCGACGTCGAAATAGCGCTCACCGTAGTGAAACTCGGCATATTGGGACGCCAGCGCATCGCTCTCATAGCGGGAGGAGGGCACCGCCTTGGGGGGTGGGCCGGCCACATAACGGAAGCCGGCGTGCTGGAAGAAATGGCGCCGGAAAGCGTAGCGCGCGCTGCGCAGGCTTTCGTTGCCGCAGGCGATCCAGCTACCCCCCTTGATCAGGTTGTGCTGGTCGTCGAAGGTCGGAGCGGTGAAGTCATCGTAGTAGGGATGCACCGCGAACCCCTCGAAGGGGTAGATCGGCGTTTGCGTCCACTGCCATACATTGCCGCTGACATCATAGAGATCGCCCTGGGCAAAGCGGTTCACCGGGCAGGAGGAGGCGAAATGGTCCAGGTGTAGGTTGGCGTTGACCACTTGGCCCTCTTGTGGCTCGCTTACGCCGGCCAGGTCGTAGAGACGATACCACTCGTCTTCGCTGGGCAGGCGGATCGGGGCACCGCTCTGCTGTGCTTTCCAGCGGCAGAACGCCTCCGCTTCGTGGTAGTTGACCTCCACCGGCCAATCCCAGGGCATCGCCACCTGCTCGCACATGAGGCGCAACTGCCAGCCCCCATCCGCGTCGACCCAGAAGGTTGGGTGGCGGGCGGCGGTAAAGGTGCGCCAGTTCCAGCCCTCCTCACTCCACCAGCGGTGCTCGCCGTAGCCGCCCGCCTCGACGAAAGCGAGAAACTCCTGATTGGAGGTGAGCATCCGCGCCGCCTGGAACGGCTCCAGTGTGACCTCTCGCCGGCCATATTCGTTGTCCCAGCCGTAGTAGGGGTCCTGGCGCGACTTGCCCAGAACCACCTTGCCGGCGGGGATCTCGATCAACTGATTGGCGGGAGCGGGGTTTGTTTCCTGGCAGGCCGGCCAGGCCGGGTGGGGCCGCAGGTAGCGCAGGTCATGCTGGCGGATCAGCACCGACGAGGTTTCCAGATGGATACGCTCATGCTCGATCCCCATCATGATGGCCCACCAGGGGTGTTCCCAGTCGATCGGGGTGGTCAAGGGGGCGGTGCGGATGATCCGATCCAGCGCCTGGCGCACCTGATCACGGTAGGACTGCACCTCGGCGACGCTGGGCCAGTGGTAGTGGTCGTCGTTCAGATCATCCCAGCTCATCTCATCCACGCCGACGGCGAAGATCGACTCGAAGTGGGGGTTGATCCGCCGCTCCAGCAGGCCGCTCAGCAGCAACTTGTTGATGAAAAAGGTGGCGGTGTGGCCGTAGTAGAAGATCAGTGGGTGGCGCAGGGGGATCGGCTTGACGGTGAAGGCTTCCTCGCCGCTCAACACCTCGAACAGCTGCTCGTAGCGATCAAAGGTGGCATGGAAGTAGTTCAGTATCTCGCGCCGCAGGGCGTCACGGTCCGGGTTGTCCAGCCGGGGGGTGCGGTTGAAGTGTTCCATCTGCAGTCCTGATATGCCGTTGACGCCGGTAACGTCAACTCAAAGGCGTTGTAGTTATAGTGGGTAGTAGGTAACGCCAGCCCAGTATAGGACAACGGCGCCGTTCCGGTACAGGGCGCTGCCCGGCAGCGGCGCTCGCCGGGCGGCGCTGCCGTCGTGCTCAGTCGAGCAGGCTCGGGTCACGCACGGCACCTTTGTCGGCGGAGGTGGCCAGCAGGGCGTAGGCTTTCAGCGCCGTGGAAACCTTGCGCGGTCGTGGCTGGGCCGGTTTCCAGCCCAGTGTGTCCTGTTCGGCGCGGCGGGCGGCCAGCGTCTCATCGGACACCAATACGTCGATGGTGCGGTTGGGGATGTCGATGCGGATGCGATCGCCGCTTCTCACCAGACCGATGGCGCCCCCGGCGGCGGCCTCCGGGGAGGCGTGGCCGATGGAGAGGCCGGAGGTGCCGCCGGAAAATCGGCCATCGGTGAGCAGCGCGCACGCCTTGCCCAGCCCCTTGGATTTGAGGTAGGAGGTGGGGTAGAGCATCTCCTGCATCCCCGGGCCGCCCTTGGGGCCTTCGTAGCGGATCACCACCACGTCACCGGCTTGCACCTCATCGTTGAGGATCTTCCTGACCGCCTCCTCCTGCGATTCCATCACGTTGGCACTGCCCTCGAATACCAGAATCGACTCATCGACGCCGGCGCTTTTCACCACGCAGCCATCCAGGGCGATGTTGCCATACAGGACGGCCAGCCCCCCCTCCCTGGAGTAGGCGTGGTCGAGGCTGCGGATGCAGCCCTGCTCGCGATCGCCATCCAGGGTGGGCCAGCGCGTTGCCTGGCTGAACGCCTGCTGGGTCGGGATGCCGGCGGGCCCGGCCTGGTAGAATTCGATCACTTCGGCGCTGGGGTTGCGCATGATATCCCACCGCTCCAGCGCTTCCTGCATGGTGTTGCTGTGTACTGTGGGCAGGTCGGTGTGCAGCTTGCCGGCGCGCTCCAGCTCGCCCAGGATCGCCATGATGCCGCCGGCGCGGTGTACATCCTCGATATGGTACTTCTGGGTGTTGGGAGCCACTTTGCATAGCTGGGGCACCGTGCGGGAGAGACGGTCGATATCCTTCATGGTGAAGTCGATCTCCGCCTCCTGGGCGATCGCCAGCAGGTGAAGAATGGTGTTGGTGGAGCCGCCCATGGCGATATCCAGCGTCATTGCGTTTTCGAACGCCTCAAGCCCTACGGCGCGGGGCAGGATGCGCTCGTCGTTGCCCTCATAATACTTTTTCGCCAGCTCGACGATCAGGCGTCCGGCGCGCAGGAACAGTTGTTTACGGTCGGCGTGGGTCGCCAGTAGGGTGCCGTTGCCCGGCAGGGAGAGGCCCAGCGCTTCGGTGAGGCAGTTCATGGAGTTGGCGGTGAACATGCCGGAGCAGGAGCCGCAGGTGGGGCAGGCGGAGCGCTCGACCGCATCCACTTCCTCATCGGAGGCGTCGGGGCTGGCCGCCAGCACCATGGCGTCCACCAGATCCAGCTTGTGCTCGGACAACTTGGTTTTGCCAGCCTCCATGGGGCCGCCGGAGACGAAGATGACCGGGATGTTGAGCCGCATGGCGGCCATCAACATCCCCGGGGTGATCTTGTCGCAGTTGGAGATGCACACCAGCGCGTCGGCGCAGTGGGCGTTGACCATATACTCCACCGAGTCGGCGATGAGATCCCGGCTCGGCAGCGAGTAGAGCATCCCATCGTGCCCCATGGCGATACCATCATCCACGGCGATGGTGTTGAACTCCTTGGCCACGCCGCCGGCCTTTTCGATCTCGCGGGCCACCAACTGGCCCATGTCCTTCAGATGTACATGACCGGGCACGAACTGAGTGAAGGAGTTGGCGACGGCGACGATCGGCTTGTGGAAATCTTCATCTTTCATGCCGGTGGCGCGCCACAGGGCGCGGGCGCCCGCCATGTTGCGACCGGCGGTGGAGGTCTTGGAACGGTACTCGGGCATGGGGCTTTCCTCGAAATTCAGCTGTGCAAATGCGCTCGAGTATAGCAGATAAAAGAGGCTGGCCGAGGTGGGGGCAAAAGCGGAGTCTTTTCCGCTAGACTGATGGGCGGAACGCTATCCACACAGGAGAGATCAGCATGCGCGTGGGTGTACCGAAAGAGATCAAGAACCATGAGTACCGGGTGGGCATGACGCCAATGGGGGTGCGTGAGCTGGTGCAACAGGGCCATCAGGTTCAGGTTGAACAGAATGCCGGGGCCGCCGTCGGGTTCAGTGATGCGGACTACGAGCAGGCCGGCGCCGCGATCGTGGGTGACCCGCGGGCTGTTTTTACCTGGGCGGATCTGATCGTCAAGGTGAAGGAGCCTCAGCTGGAGGAGTGTGGCTGGCTCAGCGCCGATCAGGTGCTTTTCACCTACCTGCATCTTGCCGCCAATCGCCCGTTGACCGATGCGCTGTTGGCCAGTGGCTGCACCGCCATCGGCTATGAAACGGTGCAGGATCAACAGGGTGGCCTGCCTCTACTGGCGCCGATGAGCGAGGTGGCCGGGCGCATGGCGGTGCAGGCCGGAGCCCACTGTCTGGAGAAAGCGCAGGGCGGGCGTGGCGTGCTGCTTGGTGGCGTGCCGGGGGTGAGCCCGGGGCGGGTGGTGATCATCGGCGGCGGCGTGGTGGGAGAAAATGCCGCCCGCATCGCCCTGGGGATGGGGGCACGGGTCACGCTATTGGACAAGTCCATCCCCCGACTGCGGCAGTTGGAGGAGCGTTTTCATGGCGAACTGACCACCCTCTACTCCACCCGTGAAAATATCGAACAGCAGCTGGCCGGGGCCGATCTGGTGATCGGTGCCGTGCTGCTGCCCGGTGCGGCGGCGCCTAAACTGGTGACCCGGGAGATGCTGGGGTTGATGAAGCCGGGCACCGTACTGGTGGATGTGGCGATCGATCAGGGCGGCTGCTTCGAGAGTAGCCACCCGACCACCCACGCCGATCCGCTGTTCGAGGTGGAGGGGATCATCCACTACTGTGTCGCCAACATGCCGGGGGCGGTGGCCCGCACGGCCACGCTGGCCCTGACCAACGCCACTCTGCCCTACATCGAGGCGCTGGCGCGACACGGGTGGCGCCGCGCCCTGCAGGAGATTCCGGGATTCATCCACGGGCTCAACATCCACTCCGGTCGGGTTACCTGTGCCGGGGTGGCCGACGCGTTTGATTTGCCGTTCAGCGCGCCGCAGCGGGAGCTGGGTGGTGGTTGAATCGGAGCGCCCGCCGCTCTATGCTCGGTCTGGTCGCTACCGCCGGCCGATGCGGCTTGCGGGGGGCGGGCGCTGGGTCTGGCGCTTGCCGCTGGTCATCGGGGTGGTTACCGCTGACCGTTGCGGTCAGAAACAGGGGAGGCGGCGCTTGGGTTCGCACCCGTCAAGGCGGAAAGAACATCGAGGAGAGTGACTATGGAACGCAATATCGGGGTATGGGATCAACTGCTGCGGGTTCTCATCGGTCTGGTGCTGATCGTGCTGATCTTCTTTGGCCCCAAAACCTGGTGGGGGCTGCTCGGGGTGCCGATCATCGCCACCGCGATCGCCGGGATCTGCCCGCTCTATAGCCTGCTGGGCATCCGTACCTGTCGCAAGCAGGACTGATCCTTACCTGCGTTGCAGGCAGGGCGTTGGCCCATGTATCCATTGAAGGTAATTCCGGTCGTGGCCCGGCCGCGACCGCATATCGACCATGAACGGTCGCATGAGGTGGCGAACATGCCAAGCGAGCACCCTCTTTTTTGCTTCGCCTCCGGCGCCCGGCTGGCGCTCCGGTTGCTCCTGCTGGTGCTTTGGAGCGCAACCCCGCTGGCGGCGCAGCCGTTGGAGGATTCCGCGCCCCCCCGGCAGCCGCCGCTCAACCTGCTGCAGGCGTCGGAGCGGGTGCGGGATGCGTTGGGAGGCGAGGTGATCAAGGCCGAGCTGATCGAGTGCAATGGCCGACCCATCTACACCATCCGTCTGCTGCAACGGGGATATATCCGTGAGGTGCTGGTGGATGCGGCCAGCGGGAAAATGTTGTTACCTGAAGAGGATGAAGCGGGAATGGAGATGACCGACTGATGAAGGCCCTGATCGTGGAAGATGATGCCGACCTGAGGCGGCAGCTGTGCAACTTTTTGCAGCAGCGGGGCTACACCATCGAGCAGACCGGCAGTGGCCGCGAGGCGCTGGGGCTGGGTCAGGCGCAGGAGTACGACGTCGCCGTGGTCGATATCGGCCTGCCGGAGATGTCGGGGCTGGATCTGATCCGGCAGTGGCGACGGGAGGGGCGCACCCTGCCGGTGCTGGTGTTGACGGCGCGGGGCGACTGGCAGGACAAGGTGGAAGGGCTGGAGGCCGGCGCCGACGATTATGTGGCCAAGCCTTTCTATTCCGAGGAGGTTCTGGCGCGGCTGAACGCCCTGGTGCGGCGCGCCTCCGGCCACGCCAGCCCGGTGCTGCGCTTCGGCCCGCTGGAGCTGGATACGACCGCCCGCGTGGTGCGCTTGCACGCGGAGGAGGTGAGGCTGACCAGCTACGAATACCGAACCCTCGAATACCTGATGCTCAACGCCGGCAAGACCATCTCCAAAGCGGAGCTGACCGAACACCTCTACCATCAGGACCATGACCGCGACAGCAACGTGCTGGAGGTATTTATCCGCCGCCTGCGCCAGAAGCTGGACCCGGACCAGACCCTGCAACCGATCACCACCGTGCGCGGATTGGGTTACCGCTTCGCCCTGGGAGCCGGGCCCGCCGCGTGAACTCGCGGAGCGTCGTTCCCCTGTCCCTGCGGGCCCGCTTGTTGCGGGCGTCGGCGCTGATCCTGCCGCTGGTGATCGTCGTGGCGGGGGTGGCGCTGTTGAAAGCCTTTCACGGCAGCCTCGAAAGCGCCGAGGCCTCTCAGGCACGGCTGCACGTCTATCTTCTGCTGGGCGCGATCGAGGTGGATGGCGGTCAGCTCAAACTGCCCAACGCGCTGCTCGAGCCGGGCTTCGAGCGTGATGGTTCGGGGGTCTATGGCTTTATTCATGCCGCTGACGGCCGCCTGTTGTGGCGCTCCCGCTCCAGCCTGGGGCTCACCCCGGAGACGGTGCAACAGCTGCCCAACG
Source organism: Pseudomonadota bacterium (assembly GCA_034189745.1). Classification (GTDB taxonomy): domain Bacteria; phylum Pseudomonadota; class Gammaproteobacteria; order Pseudomonadales; family Balneatricaceae; genus Marinobacterium. Next base: position 8,050 of record JAXHUI010000009.1, on the reverse strand, counting down.
GATTGCTGCAGCCGGGGCAGGCGCAGTTTCGCCACCTCCCCCGGCAGGGGCTCTATCTGTTCCAGTATCCGGTGGTGTGGGAAGCGGAGGGGGGCGATATCCGTTTTCTGGTGTCGGTCCTGCGCAGCGACGGCCATGTGGTCTCCGAGATGAAAGCGTTCAGTCTGCAACTGTTGGGCTGGCTCAGCGGCGTCGGGCTGGTGGCGCTGTTGGCGCAGTATTTCATCATGCGCTGGGGGTTGCGCCCGCTGGATCTGCTGGCGGCCGACCTGCAACGGATCGAGGCGGGCATGGCGGACCATCTGGATGGGCGCTATCCCGAGGAGGTGCAGGGGGTCACCCAAAGTTTGAATCGGCTGATCGAGTTCGAACGGCGCCAGCGGGAGCGCTACCGCAACACCCTGGCCGATCTCGCCCACAGTCTGAAAACCCCCCTGGCGGTGATCCGCGGCGCCGCCGACGACTGTACCGATCTGCACAGCTACCGCCGGCTGGTGGAGGAGCAAACCCAGCGGATGCAGCAGATCGTGCAGTATCAGCTCTCCCGGGCGGTCAAGAGTGGCGGACGGGGGCTGGCCCCGGCGGTGGCGGTGGCCCCGCTGGTGGAGAGGCTGGTGCGGGTGATGGAGAAGGTGTACGCCGCAAAGCCGACCGAGGTCAGCCTGGCGCTGCAACCGGAAGCCGGTTTTGCCGGCGACGAGCGTGATCTGATGGAGCTGCTGGGGAATCTGCTGGACAACGCCTTCAAGTATGGCAACGGCAAGGTGGCGGTGAGCGCGCAGCTGGAGGGGGAGCGGCTGGTGATCACCCTCAGTGACAACGGCGCAGGCGTGGCGCCGGCGCAACGGCAGGTGATCCTGCACCGCGGCGCCCGCCTCGACAGCCAAACCCCCGGGCAGGGGATCGGCTTGGCGGTGGCGCTGGATATCGTCAGCAGCTATGACGGTGCGCTGGAGGTTAGTGGCTCGGCGCTGGGGGGCGCCTGCTTCCGGGTCGAGCTGCCGGCCGGGCCGATCAGTCCAGCTGCTTGAAGAACACCTTGGAGTTGCGCTGGAAGTTGTAGAGCGCTTTTTTCTCGCCCGGCAGATCCTCCAGCGATGCCGGGCCAAAGCCCCGCTCGAGAAACCAGTGCGCCGTGCGGGTGGTGAGTACGAACAGCCGCTTCAGTCCCTGCGCCCGGGCCTGATCCTCGATCGCTTCCAGTAGCTGATCGCCCCGCCGTCCCCCCTGATAGGCGGCGTTGATGGCAACACAGGCCAGCTCGCCGATCGCCTCATCCGGGAAGGGGTAGAGCGCGGCGCAGCCGATGATGGCGCCATCGCGTTCGATCACGGTGAAGCGCTCGATCTCCGCCTCCAGCCGCTCGCGGGAGCGGCGCACCAGCACCCCCTTCTCCTCCAGCGGGGCGATCAGTTCCAGAATGCCCCCCACATCCTCGATGGTGGCCGGGCGCACCTGCTCGTAGGAGTGGCGCACCACCATGGTGCCCTGGCCATCGCGGGTGAACAGCTCCGCCAGCAGTGCGCCGTCGTCGTGGTAACTGATCAGATGGCAGCGGGGCACCCCCTGCTGACAGGCGGTGGCGGCCGCCTCCAGCAGGCAGGCGGTTTCACTGTAGGGCTGTTCCGGGTCATCCAGCCTGGCCAGGTATTGCTGCACCAGGCGCGCGGCGGTGGCGGCCAGCAGTTCGCTGCGCAGCTGCCCCTGGCTATCGCGAATGCCGGATCGGGAGCCGAACAGAATCAGCTTGTCTGCCTCGAGGGCGATGGCGGCCCGGGTGGCGACCTCTTCCACCGCCAGGTTGAACACCTCGCCGGTGGGGGAGTAGCCCAGATTGGAGAGCAGCACGATCTGGTTCAGATCCAGCAGGCGGCGTATCCCCTCGTGGTCGATCCGGCGCAGCTCGCCGGTGTGTCCCATGTCGACCCCATCCAGCACGCCCACGGGGCGGGCGGTGACGAAGTTGCCCCCGCAGACCCGGATCCGCGCGCCATGCATCGGTGTATTGGCCAGCCCCATCGACAGTTTGGCCTCGATCTCGGCTCGCAGGCTGCCCACCGCCTCGATCACGCACTGCAAAATCTCCGGCGTGGTCACGCGCAGGTCGTGGTGCAGCCGTGTCTCCAGCCCGCGCGCCTGCAAGCGCTGCTCCGCCTGGGGGCGGGCGCCATGCACCAGGACCAGGTGCACCCCGAGGCTGTTGAGCAGAGCGATATCATGCACGGTGTTGGCAAAGTTGGCATCCGCGATCGCCTCCCCCCCCAACATCAGCACGAAGGTCTTGCCCCGGTGGGCATTGATATAGGGGGCACAGTGGCGAAACCAGTTGACATATTCGGACGTTACGGCGCTCACATCAGGCTCCTGCTGTTCCAACGGCGAGCCCCATTTTGCTACCTTTGCCGGCGGGGGTCCATGCCGCCCGGGCCGATCACGCCGGCGGATGACGCGGACGCCATCCCCTCTGGCGCGCCGCCACTCCCGCTGCATTCCCGGACACGGGGGGGCGCAGGGAGAGGTGGTGCTGTCACATCTCTGCGGTAACTTTATGCGAATCTGATACTGACCGGAGCACTGGATTGGGTACACTGGGGGCAGATCGAGGAGGGATCAACACGATGGCGACAGAAACAGAACTCAAGCTGCTGCTCGCGCCGGCGGCGCTGGAACGGCTGAGCCGGCATCCCCTGCTGAGCGCCGCCGACGGTCAGCCGCCGGTGCCGCTGCTCAGCACCTATTACGACACGCCGACACTGGAGCTGGCCGAAGCCCGGGTGGCGCTCAGGGTGCGCCGGCAGGGGGAGCGCTTCATCCAGACCCTGAAGACCCAAGGGCAGAGCAGCGCGGGGTTACACCGGCGGGGTGAGTGGGAGTGGGAGCTGGAGGGTGAACGGCTCGATCCCGCCCTGCTGGCAGCGGAGGTTTGGCCCGCCGAGCTGCCCCCGCCGGAGCAGCTGGCGCTGATGGCGCTATTCACCACCGAGTTCGAGCGCCGCCTCTGGTGGCTGAGATTCCAGGGCGCCGAGATCGAGGTGGCGCTGGATCATGGCGAGGTGGTGTGCAACTGCCCCGATGGCCGCCGGCTGACAGACCCGATCAGCGAGCTGGAGCTGGAGCTCAAGTCCGGCCCCACCGAGCCCCTGTTCGCGCTGGCGCAGCGGCTGGGTGAGCAGGTGGAGCTGCGGCCCGGGGCGATCAGCAAGGCGCAGCGCGGCTATCGGCTGTTCAGCCGGTGCAGAGAGCACGCAATGGATCACACAGGGGGAGCATGAATGGGGATCGATCAACAGGTGCTGCAGGATGTACCGCAAACACTGCGACCGCTGCTCGAGGAGAACCTGGCCCGCATCGAGCCGGCCCTCGCTGAATTGCACGCTCCGCCGGACTGGCTGGCGGCGCAGTTGCGGCGCACGCTGATCGGCAGTGATTTCGTTGCCGAGCAGTTGCAGCGCCACCCGGAGTGGCTGGCGGAGCTGCTCGCCGCCGGTGAGCTGGAACGGCCCTATGACGAAGGCGAGTATGCCAAGCGGCTGCAGGCGCTGCTGGCCCCGATCGACGACGAAAAGACGCTGCAGCGCCAGCTGCGCCTGTTCCGCAACCGCGAGATGATCCGCCTGATCTGGCGGGATCTCAACCGGTGCAGTGAGATGCGCCGCACCACCCGGGAGCTCTCCTGGCTGGCGGATGCCTGCATCGATCGTACCCTGGCATGGCTCTATCCGTGGGCCTGTCAACGCTGGGGGGTGCCGCACTCGCGGCCGGACGCCAACGGGCAGCGCCACCCCCAGCGGATGGTGGTGCTCGGCATGGGCAAGCTGGGCGCCCATGAGTTGAACCTCTCCTCCGATATCGATCTGATCTTTACCTTCCCCGCCGGCGGGGAAACCGATGGCCAACGCAAGCGTCTGGACAACCAGGAGTTCTTCATCCGCCTGGGGCAGAAGCTGATCCAGGCGCTGGATAACCAGACCCTCGATGGGTTCGTGTTCCGGGTCGACATGCGGCTGCGCCCCTTCGGCTCCGCCGGCCCGCTGGCGTGCAGCTTCGCAGCCATGGAGAACTACTACCAGGATCAGGGGCGGGAGTGGGAGCGGTACGCCCTGATCAAGGCGCGGGTGGTGGCCGGTGATCGGGCCGCCGGAGAGGAGCTGATCGAGCTACTGCGACCGTTCGTCTACCGCAAGTATATCGACTTCAGCGCGTTTGAATCCCTGCGCGACATGAAGACGATGATCAACCGGGAGGTGCGGCGCAAAGGTTTGAGCAACAATGTAAAGCTGGGAGCCGGCGGTATCCGTGAAGTGGAGTTCATCGCCCAGGCGTTCCAGTTGATCCGTGGCGGTCGCGACCCCGAGCTGCGCCAGCGCGCGCTGCTCGACATTCTGCCGCTGCTGCCGGAAAAGGTGGGGATGCCCGCGTCCGCCGTGACCGAACTGATCGAGGCCTACACCTTTCTGCGCAATGTGGAGCACGGCATTCAGGCGATCGCCGACCAACAGACCCAGGAGCTGCCGCAGGATGAGGTGGGCCGGGAGCGGTTGGCCTTTGCCCAGGGGTTTGCCAGCTGGGATGAGCTGGCGCGGGCGCTGCAACATTATCGATCCAATGTATCGCGCCATTTTGCCGATGTGGTGGCGCCGACCGAGGAGGAGCCGGCCCAGCCCGATGATCTGCGCGCCGACTGGCTGGCGCTCTGGCAGGGGGTGATGGATGACGCCAGTGCGCTGGATTTTCTCGCCGGGCAGGGCTACCAGGCCCCGGAGCGGGCATTGAAGGCGGTGCAGGAGCTCAAGGGGTTGCGCACGGTACAGCTGTTGCAGACGGTGGCGCTGGAGCGGTTGGAGGCGGTATTGCCGGCGTTGCTGGAGCGTGCGGGCCAGTGCGCCAACCCCGAAACCACGCTGGAACGGGTGCTGCGGCTGATACAGGCGATATTGCGCCGCTCCGCCTATCTGGTGCTGTTGAACGAGAATCCGGGGGCGCTGAATCAGCTGGTCCAGCTCTGCTCCGCCAGCGGCTGGTTTGCCGAGCAGCTATCGAAGCAGCCGGGGTTGCTGGATGAGTTGATCGACCCGAGCACGCTCTACTCTCCGCCCGATCTGAACGCCCTGCGCACCGAGCTGCAACAGCAGTTGCTGCGCATTCCCGAGGATGACATCGAGCAGCTGATGGAGACGCTGCGCTACTTCAAACACGCCCACATGCTGCGGGTGGCGGCCTCCGACATCACCGGGGTGTTGCCGTTGATGCGGGTCAGTGACTACCTCACCTGGCTGGCAGAGGCGGTGCTCGAGGCGGTGCTGGAGATCGCCTGGCGCAACCTCACCGGGAAGCATGGCGTACCCTGCAAACGCCCCGGTGTGCCCTGCGATCCCGACTTCATCATCGTCGGTTACGGCAAGGTAGGCGGGATCGAGCTCTCCTACGGCTCCGATCTGGATCTGGTGTTTCTGCATGACGCGGACAACAATCTGGAGACCGATGGCGAAAAGCCGATCACCAACAGCGTCTTTTTCAACCGGCTGGGACAGCGGATCATCCACATTCTCAATACCTTCACCCCCTCCGGGATTCTGTATGAAGTGGATATGCGCCTGCGCCCCTCCGGTAACTCCGGCCTGCTGGTGAGCTCGCTGCACGCCTTTCGGGAGTACCAGCTGAAGGAAGCCTGGACCTGGGAGCATCAGGCGCTGGTGCGGGCGCGGGTGGTGGCCGGCAGCCCCGCCCTGGGCGAGCGTTTCCGGGCCGTGCGCCGCGAGGTGCTGGGGCAGCCGCGGGATGAGGCCAAACTCAAGGCGGCCGTGGTCGAGATGCGGGAGAAGATGCGCAGCCATCTGGGCAGCAAGCCGGGGGAGCACGACAAAACGGCGCAGTTCGATCTGAAACAGGACCGTGGCGGCATCGTCGACATCGAGTTCCTGGTGCAATACCTGGTGTTGCGCTATGCGGCCGAGCTGCCGGCCCTGCTGCGCTGGACCGACAACATCCGCATTCTGGCCAGCATCGAGGCGGAGGGGCTGTTGGCCTCCGACGAGGTGGAACTGCTACGCGAGGCCTACAAGGCCTACCGTGCGGCGGGTCACCGCCAGAGCTTGCAGGATCGCTCCAGCGTGCTGGGCGAGGAGGCGCTGCGCGACTACCGCGCAGGGGTGGCGGCGCTCTGGCGGCGGTTGCTGGAGGAGTGAAACAGCCCCCGATGGGGGTGTCGGCCGGGCCCCGGGGCCCGGCGGCGGTGGGGTGCTACGGCTCGCTTGCCGGCGCGGGGCTGGCTTAAATGCTGGTCAGCCAGCCGTGGGTATCCTCCGCCTTGCCCCACTGGATATCGTTCAGGGCGCGGCGCAGGCGCAGCGTGGTCGCGCCGATCCCGCCGTTACCGACGGTATATTCCCTGCCCTTGTAGATCAGCGTACCCACCGCGGTGAGCACGGCGGCGGTGCCGGAGAGGGCCGCCTCGCATTCCGGGTGGGCGCTGCGCTCGAGCAACTCTTCGACGCTGAGCGGACGCTCGGAGACGGTCATGCCCATGTCGCGGGCCAGCGTCAGGATCGAGTCCCGGGTCACGCCGTGGAGGAAGGTGGAGTCCAGCGCCTTGGTGATGATCTCATTGCCATCGATCAGCAGGAAATTGGCCGCACCGGTCTCCTGCACATCGCCGCCGGGGCAGAACAGCACCTGATCCGCCTGGTACTCCGCCCGCGCCTGCATGATCGGTTGCAGGGCGCTGGCATAGTTGCCACCACTTTTGACCACCCCCATGTGGGGCGGGCAGCGCATCCCCTCATCTTCCAGCAGCAGCCGCAGGGCCTTGTCGCCACCGGTGAAGTAATCCCCCACCGGTGAGAGCAGCACGTAGAGGCAGGAGGTGAGCGACGGCACGGCGGCCTTGCCGATGGCCGGCTCGGTGCCGATATGGGTCGGGCGGATATACATCGAGCCCGGCGGCTCCGGCACCTGCGCGGCGAAGTGGCTGACGATGTCGACGATCATCCGCTCCAGTTTTTCCGGCGCAAACTCGGGTAGCGCCAGAATGTTGGAGCTTTGCCGCAGGCGGGCGACGTTGCGGTCCAGGCGAAAGATTTTGACCGAACCATCCTGGTGGCGAAACGCTTTCAGCCCCTCGAAACAGCTGCTGGCGTAATGCAGGACGTGGGCGCCGGGGTGGAGCTGAATAGTGTCGCTCGACACCACCTCGGCATCACTCCAGCGTGTGCCGTCAAACCAGGAGATCACCATTTCAGGCATGAAAACGGAACCAAAAGCAGACATATCACCTTCCTAACGAGCTGGGTCGGGATCGACGCCTGGCGGGGAGGCCAGTGGAGATGAGCGATCCGGGAAATTCAGGCCAAAGCAGGCCATAGATTGTAGCCATTTTGCAAAAAAATGGAATCGCCCGGCGGATAAATCGTCTGGCACCCTTCGTTGCCCTCCCGCTGCAGTGGTATCATCGGGCGCTCATGGCCAGGGGGCGGTGACGGGAGCAGGCAACGCGGGTGGATGTGAAACAGATTCTGATGATCAGCGATGGCAAGCCCGGGCATCGTAACCAGTCGCTGGGGTTGGCTGAAGCGATCGCCCGCCAGCGGCCGGTGCGGATCAGTGAGCGCGGGCCGCTGGGGTGGCTGGAGGCGGTGCGGCTCTGTTTTGGCGCCGCGCCGGCGCCAACGGAACCGCCCCCGGATCTGCTGATCGCCGCCGGGCACGCCACCCACCTGACCCTGCTGGCGCTGGGCAAACTCTACCGTGCCCCCGCCATTGTGCTGATGAAACCGTCGCTGCCGCTGAGCTGCTTCGATCTTTGCCTGGTGCCGGAGCACGACCGGCCACCCAAACGGGCCAACGTCATCGCCACCCAGGGGGCGCTCAACCGAATGCGGCCCGGCAGCAAGCGGGCCGGTTCCGGCATGATCCTGATCGGTGGGCCGTCAAGGCACTACCGCTGGGATGAGGCCCGCGTGCTGGCCCAGGTGGATGCGCTGTTGAGCCGGGCACCCCGGGCGTGGCGGATCAGCTCTTCGCGCCGCACCCCCGCCGCCACCGAGCGAGCTCT
>JAXHUI010000089.1:0-5565 GCA_034189745.1 Pseudomonadota bacterium | reverse complement strand
CCAGGGCACAGCCATCCAGGGGCACCCCCTTGCTTGACGCCCGCTCGCTCGGTCACCCTGGCCGCCCGTCGGCGGTGGTGTTGCCTGACTTCACCTCGGCGTGGGCCAGGAAAAGAGCGCCGTGCGAGGGGCTGAGAGGGGCTGATCGGGTGCGCCAACGGCGCGGGGCGGGGCAAGTATTACCGCGCGATGACCCGAGGGGAGGGATCGCTTTATAATGGGGCCTGCCGGAGTCCGAGTTATCGCTATATCCAACCCCGGCTCGATGAGGAGAGGAATGTGAATGGCGCTGAATTGACGATCGTGGCCGACGAGAACATACCAGCACTGGATGCCCTGTTTGGTGGATTGGGGCGCATTGTGCGCCGCCCCGGTCGAGCGCTTTGCCGTGATGACCTGGTGGCGGCGGACCTGCTGCTGGTGCGCTCGGTGACGCGGGTGGACGCGGCGCTGTTGGCCGGTACACCGGTGCGCTTCGTGGGCACGGCCACCATCGGTACCGACCATGTGGATCAAGCCTGGCTGGCAGGGCAGGGGATCGGCTTCAGCAGCGCGCCCGGCTCCAACGCCGACTCGGTGGTGGAGTATGTGCTCAGCGCGCTGCTCCACCTGGCCCACGAGCGGGGGTTTGATCTGTTTGGCCAGGTGGTGGGGATCGTCGGCGTGGGCAATGTGGGGCGCCGTCTGCAGCGGCGGCTGGACGGCATGGGTATCGAGGTATTACTGTGTGACCCCCCGAGGGCCGAGCGGGAAGGTGAGGCGGGCTTTGTCGATCTTGCCACCCTGTTGCGACAGGCCGATATCGTCTCGCTGCATACACCGCTGGTTCGCTCCGCTCCCTGGCCGACGCTACACCTGTTGCACGCCGACACGCTGGCGTTGCTGAAACGGGATGCGATCCTGCTCAACACCGGCCGTGGTCCGGTGATCGATAATCGAGCCTTGCTGGCGTTCATGCGGCAGCGATCGGAGCTGACCCTGGTGCTGGATGTGTGGGAGCATGAACCCGAGATCGACCCCTGCCTGGCGGCGCTCTGTGCCATTGCCACCCCACACATTGCCGGCTACGCGCTGGATGGCAAGCTGCGTGGCAGTTGGATGCTCTATCGGGCCCTGTGTCAATTTCTGGGCCGCGAGGCCACCCTCGAGCTGGAGCAGATCCTGCCGCCGGCACAGGTGGAAGCGCTGCTGTTGTCACCGGCGGCGGATCTGCTCACGCCGGTGCGGCTGGTGTATGACCCTTTTCGAGATGACCGCGCCCTGCGCGCTACCCTCTCTCTGCCGCCTGGGCGCCGAGGCGAGGCGTTCGATCGGTTGCGGCGCCACTATCCCGAGCGTCGAGAGTTCGCCACCCTGCCTGTTTCGGCCCCCGGGGCGCTCGGGCGGCGGCTGGCGGCGCTGGGGTTTGCCACTGAGGGGCGCGCAAAACAACTGCAACCGACAACGGACGAGCCATGACCGATACCGCCACTTTTCTACCCGGCAACAGGCTGAAAAGCCTGGCTGAACTGAATCCGATGATCGGTGAAAAGGTACGCCTGGAGGTAGGCACGCCGCGGCAGCGGTTTACGGTTCAGCTGATCGGGCTGAAGAAAAATCAGAGCCTGCTGGTGACCCGCCCAAAGCTCACCAGCCCCGGCCTGCTCCACGCCGGCACCCGCTTTACCGCCCGCTTGATGAGCGGCAACTACCTGTGCAGCTTCGAAACCCGGTTACTGCAGGTGCAATCGCAACCCTTTCCCTACTGGCACCTGGCCTACCCGAAACAGGTCGAGTTGAGGCGGGTGCGTCAGCATACCCGGGTGGCGGTGAACCTGGCGGTGAGGATCGAGGCGGATGAGTGCGCGCTGCCCGGCTCCGGCGCCGCCATCACCGCTTGCTGTCGCGATCTCAGCCTGTCGGGCGCACGCATCGACGCCGCCCGGGCGCTGGGGCAGCCCGGGGATGCGCTCTTCGTCACGGCGCGGGTCAGCGTGGCGGGTATGGATCAGATGCTGCTGCTGCCGGCGCGAATCTGCAGCCAGCAGCAGAGCGCCGCCGGCCTGCTTGCCGCCTTCAGCCACGGTGTCGAGTTCATCGATCTGGAGGAGGAGACCCGGCTGGTGCTGGCCGGTTTCATCTATCAGCAGCAGCTGCTGAACAGCGGCTACCTGGAGGAGGTGGAGCGATGAGCCCGTGGGCGGGGCTCATCCATCGGTCGATCCGGCGGCCAGCTGGAGCCGGCGCGCCGTCAGCGGCCCAACTGCTGCAGGTGTGCGATCCGTTCATCCAGCGGCGGGTGGCTGGAAAACAGCGCCAGCAGCCCCTGTTTGGTGTGGCTGCTGATGCCAAAGGCGGTGAGCTGACCCTCCAGCTGATCGGGTACGCCGTATTCCGCCTTGAGGTGCTGCAGCGCCGCGATCATCCCCCGGGAATCGGCCAGCCGTGCCCCCGCCTCATCCGCCCGGAACTCGCGCCGGCGGGAGAACCAGGCCACGATCATGGAGGCCAGGACGCCGAAGATGATCTCGAACACGAAGGTGGTCAGGTAGTAGCCGATTCCCACCCCACCGTTATCCTCGCCGCGACGCAGGAATGAATCCACCAGGTAACCGGCGATGCGGGCGAAGAACATGACGAAGGTGTTGACCACGCCCTGGATCAGGGCCAGGGTGACCATATCGCCATTGGCCACGTGGCCGATCTCGTGGCCCAGCACGGCACGAATCTCCTCCGGGCGAAAGCGCTCCAACATGCCGGAGCTGATCGCGACCAGGGCCGCATTCCTGTTCCAGCCAGTGGCGAAGGCGTTGGCCTGTTGGGCGGGGAAGATGCCGACTTCCGGCATCCCGATGCCCGCTTTCTTGGCCAGCTCCGCCACCGTTTCCAGCAGCCAGCGCTCCCGCTCTGTGCGCGGCTGCTCGATCAGCTGCGTCCGGGTGGACATTTTGGCCATCACCTTCGACAGCAGCAGCGATATGAACGAGCCGGCGAAGCCGAATACGGCACAGAAGATCAGCAGCGAGGTCAGATCGAGGCCGCTGCCGCTGAGGTAGTGCTCGACCCCGAGCAGCTGCAATGTGACGCTCGCAACCAGAAGAACGGCCAGGTTGGTGGCCAGGAAAAGTACGATTCTCATCATGGTGGTCTACCGTTTTCAGATCCCTGCAGTTGAGTCCAGCCGTTAGATGGGGGCGATGAGATTTGGTTTCAAAGGTTGGCGACCTGCTGTTCGATGGCGCCACGAACCTCCTCGTAGGTGTCTACATTCTCCGGTGAAAAGTAGAGCTTGTAGTACTGTCGCTCTACCAGCCGCCCCCCCTTGTTGCCGTTGATGGTCTCCTTGTAGGTTGCGTACAGGTAGGTCATCTGCAGATGGATGACGCGGGTGCGCAGGGGGAGTTCGATATCGTGCCCCTCCAGGTCTTGGCGTACCTTGCGCTCTTTGATGGTGTAGAAGGAGGCCTCCGCCACCTGATCGAGGTTGAGCAAGAAAGTGGAGGTGACCGGCACCAGACGGCCCTTTTCAAGACCGTTGTGTTCCATCTGGATGTTGCAGTTTTTCTTGATCTTGATAAACATGGCGGTTCTCTGTTCAGTTGTGAGATGTGCTTCGAGTTTAGGTCGTTCGATTGACATTTTGCTGACAACCCCCGCCCTGGGGGCGGCGTCACTGTTCACTGTTCGTAGTTGCGCAGAAAGTCGGCGATGCGCTCGATCGCCTCGCTGAGCAGCTCCTTCGGGGGCAGAAATACCAGCCTGAAATGCTGGGTATCGGGGTGGTTGAAACCGCTGCCCTGGACGATCAGCACCTTCTGCTGCTGTAGCAGATCGAGGGCCAGTTTTTCATCGTTGCGGATCGGGTAGCGCGCCGGGTCCAGTTTCGGGAACAGATACAGGGCACCCTTGGGCTTGACGCAGGAGACACCGGGGATGGCGTTCAACATCTCCCAGGCCAGGGTGCGTTGCTCATGCAGCCGCCCACCGGGCACGATCAGCTCATTGATGCTTTGATAGCCGCCCAGCGCCGTCTGGATGGCGTGCTGCGCCGGCACGTTGGCGCACAGGCGCATATTGGAGAGCATCTCGAACCCTTCGATCAGGTCACGGGCGCGGTGTTTCGGCCCGCTGATGATCATCCAGCCCGACCGAAACCCGGCCGCCCGATAGGTTTTGGAGAGGCCGTTGAAGGTGATACAGAGCACGTCGTCGGCCAGTGAGGCGAGCGAGGTATGTTGTTGCTCATCGTAGAGGATCTTGTCGTAGATCTCGTCGGCAAACAGGATCAGCTTGTGTTCGCGGGCCAGCTCCAGAATCTCCAGCAGCAATGACTCGGGGTAGAGCGCTCCGGTGGGGTTGTTCGGGTTGATGATGACGATGCCGCGGGTGTTGGGGGTGATCTTGCGGCGAATGTCGTCGATATCCGGGTACCACTCCTGCTGCTCGTCACAGAGGTAATGCACCGGGTTGCCGCCGGCCAGACTCACCGCCGCCGTCCAGAGCGGGTAGTCCGGCGCCGGTATCAGCATCTCGTCGTTGTCGTTCAGCAATCCCTGCATCGCCATGACGATCAGTTCGGAGACGCCGTTACCGATGTAGATGTCGTCGATCCCCACGTGGCGGATATTCTTGCGCTGGCACTCCTGCATCACCGCCTTGCGCGCCGAAAACAGCCCCTTGGAGTCGCAGTAACCCTGGGAGGCGGGCAGATTGAGAATCACATCCTGCACGATCTCCTCCGGCGCCTCGAACCCCCACGGGGCCGGGTTACCGATGTTGAGCTTGAGAATGCGATGGCCCTCCTCTTCGAGGCGCTTGGCCTCCTGCAGGACGGGGCCGCGAATATCGTAGCAGACGTTGATCAGCTTGTTGGATTTGCGAATGACAGACATCTTCTCGTTCCTGAGCGCCTGGGGTGACGGGCGGGCGTATGGTTCTGGCCGGTGCGGCGGTGGACTGGATGGTAACATCGTGGCGCTCAATCATACGCGCTCAGCGCTGCCCGTGACAATGCCGCCCCACCCGCCGCGGCGGCGGGGGAGGGGGCCGGCGGCGGGCCGGGGGAGGGATAAAAAAATCTCGGCTGAATGATTGACAACGCCGCCGGGCTCCTTAAAATACGCACCTCATTCACAGGGGCCGCATCGATGCGCCTTGTGAATGGGAAAGCGGAGCGGTAGTTCAGTTGGTTAGAATACCTGCCTGTCACGCAGGGGGTCGCGGGTTCGAGTCCCGTCCGTTCCGCCAACAACGGGAGATGAAAGGTTAGAATACCTGCCTGTCAGCTCTCATGGGATGTTCCGGGTCGCTAGTCCCGTCCGTTGTGCCAACATTGAGAGATGAAAGGTTAGAATACCTGCCTGTCAGCTTTCATGGGATGTTTTGGGCGAATAGCTCAGTTGGGAGAGCATCTGCCTTACAAGCAGAGGGTCGGGGGTTCGAACCCCTCTTCGCCCACCAAAGCACGGAGCGGTAGTTCAGTTGGTTAGAATACCTGCCTGTCACGCAGGGGGTCGCGGGTTCGAGTCCCGTCCGTTCCGCCAACAACGGGAGATGAAAGGTTAGAATACCTGCCTGTCAGCTCTC
>JAXHUI010000088.1:0-5633 GCA_034189745.1 Pseudomonadota bacterium | reverse complement strand
GATCGGCTGGGCCGGGTTCAGGCGGGCGATGATCTCCTCCCGGGTGAAGGCGGAAACGGCGATCAGGCGGGTGGCCTGGTACCATTCCTGCCAGTTGCAGGGCTTCATCTACTGGGAGCCCAACTACCTGCTGCTCCCCTTCGCCGGGCCCGCCGTGGCGACCCTGCACGACCTCTCCCACCTGCGCATGCCAGAACACCACCCCGCGGCCCGCGTCACCGAAATGAATCGGCAGCTACCGCGCACCCTGGCCCGGGCCACCCGCCTGATCGCCGTTTCCGCCTTCACCCGGGAGGAGATCATCGCCCGCCTGAACCCGGCCCAGCCGATCGATATCGTCCCCCCGGCGGTGGACCCCTCCTTTTTCGCCGTTCAAGCCGAGGCCCGCGCACAGGCCAAGCGCCGCTACCACCTCCCGGATGCGTTCATCCTCTCGGTGGCAACCCTGGAGCCGCGCAAAAACCTGGCCCGGCTGGTCAAGGCGTTCGCGGCCCTGCCCGAGGGCCTGCGGGAGCGTTACCCGCTGGTGTTGGCGGGCAGCCGAGGCTGGCACACCAGCGAGCTTGAAAACAGCCTTCGGCCACTGGTGGCAACGGGTCACATTCGCGTGCTGGGGTATGTAGAGCAGAACCATCTGCCGGCACTCTACAGCAGCGCCACCGTGCTGGCCTACGTCTCCCTCTATGAGGGTTTTGGTATGCCCATCGCCGAAGCGATGGCCGCCGGCACCCCGGTCCTGACGGCCGCCACCAGTGCCATGCCCGAGGTGGCGGCCGGCCACGCCCTGCTGGTCGACCCCTACGACACCCAGGCGATCCAACAGCAGCTGCAGCGCCTGCTGAGCGACAGCACCCTGCGCCACCAGCTGGCCCAATCCGCCCGCCGCCACGCGACAACCTTCGACTGGTCGCTCTCCGCCGACCGGCTGCTGGAGAGCCTGCGGGCGGCGCAGCAGGAATACCACCGATGAACACCGCCCTGATCTTCAACTTTGCCCGTCAAGACCTGAAGGATCGCTACGCCGGCTCCATCCTCGGTGGCCTCTGGTCGTTCATCATGCCGCTGATCAACATCCTCATCTTCGCCCTCATCTTCTCCAACGTCATGGGGGCCAAGCTGGAATCATTCGGCGTCGAGTTTGCCCAATACGGCTACAGCATCTACCTGATCTCGGGCATTCTGGCCTGGAACGCGTTTGCCGCCACCGTGATCAGAGTCACCGCCATCTTCCATGAGAAGCGCACCCTGATCGGCAAGGTCAACCTCTCCCTGCGCGCCCTGCCGCTCTATATCCTGCTCACGGAAACCTTCATCTTCGTGGTCTCGTTCGGTTTTTTCACCCTCTTCCTGCTCCTGATCGACTTCCCCCTCAACCGCTACTGGCTGTTCCTGCCGCTGCTCTACCTGGCACAGCAGCTGTTCGCCTACGCCCTCGGCTTCCTGCTGGCGATCCTGAGCGTCTTCATCCAGGATATCAAAGAGCTCACCGGCGTACTGATGCAGCTCTGGTTCTGGATGACCCCGATCGTCTACGTCATCGGCATCCTGCCGGCGTCGATCCGCCCCTACTACAACCTGAACCCGATGCTCCACTTCATTACCGCCTGGCGCACCGTTATCATCGATGGCCAGCTGCCCAGCCTGCTGCCCCTGGCGACCCTCCTGCTCTTCGCCATCGCCCTGCTGGCGTTTGGCTGCTGGCTGCTGCAGCGCCTCGAGCGCGATATTCGTGATTTTATCTAAAGGTAACCGGGGATGATCCATGTGCGTCGACTGAGCAAGAGCTTCCGCCTCTACCGCAAACCCTCCGACCGCCTGAAGGAAATTCTGCTGCGCCGGCCGTGCCACCACAACCACCAGGCCCTGCACAACATCAGCTTCACCCTGAACAACGGCGAAACCCTGGGGATACTGGGCCAAAATGGCGCCGGCAAATCCACCCTGCTCAAACTGCTCACCGGCGTGCTCATCCCCGACAGCGGCGACATTCAGATCGACGGGCGGATCACCGGATTACTGGAGCTGGGCACCGGCTTCGACCACGCCCTGACCGGGCTCGACAACATCATGGCCAACGGCCTGCTGATCGGCATGAGCCGCGCCGAGATCCTCGCCGTCAGAGAACGGATCATCGAATTTTCCGAGCTGGGCGAGTATATCCACGAGCCGGTGCGCACCTACTCCTCCGGCATGGTGATGCGGCTGGCGTTCTCCATCGCCATCCACGCCAGCCCGGCCTGTTTCGTGGTCGATGAAGCCCTCTCCGTGGGCGATGGTCACTTTCAGCAAAAGTGCATGCGCCGCATCCGCCAGTTTCGTGACAGCGGCGGCGGCATCATCTTCGTGTCGCACGATCTGAACGCCGTCAAAATGCTCTGCGACCGCGCCCTGGTGCTCGATGGCGGCCAGATCGCCTTTGCCGGTGATGCCGAAGGCGCCGTCAACCACTACAACCGCATCATGGCCCGGCTGGACGAACAGGAAGCGCGGATCCAGGCACGCTCGCGACGGAGCCAGAGCTACGGCACGCTGGAGGCCGAGATCATCGACGCCCACCTCAGCGGCGAACACTCCGGCTGCGACACCGTCGCCGCCGGCGAGCGCGCCACCCTCAGCGTTACCCTGCGCGCCAACGTCCCCCTCGAGGCGCTCTCGGTCGGCTTCATGATTCGCGACCGCTTCGGGCAGGATATCTTCGGCACCAACAGCTTCCTGCTGGGCGAACCCCTGCGCCTGAACAGCGGCGAGCGCTGCCAAACCCGGTTCACCCTGCCCCTCAACCTGGCCCCGGGAAAATACACCCTGACCCTGGCGCTACACTCGCAAGACAACCACCTCGAACACTGCTACCACTGGTGTGATAACCTAGTCCGCTTTGAAATTGCCGGGAGCCACCTGCCGCTGTTTTCAGGCATTGTCAGCCTGCCAACGCAGATCCGCCACCACCCCCTTTGACCGACCCACGGTGAAAGCAGACCCGCGCGGCGAGCCCTGGCAGACAATCTCGCCCCTGAACATCGAGCGCAGTATGCCAAGGCGCGAGGCAAGAAAAAGGTACCAGCCATGAAGAAGGATGCAACACAAACCCCCGAGCAACTGCTGGCGGCCATCCGTGCCGAGGCGGCCACGCTGGAGCTGAAAACTCAGCCCGAACCCGAGCCCGTTCCCGCGCCCCTGCCGGAATCCGCCGACGCAGGCGACGCCACCGCGCTCCTGCCGCGCAAACAGCGTTACCACTACCGTGAATTCATCCCCTTTAGCGAGGAAGCGTTCATCCACAACGCCTTTCACTGCATCCTGCGGCGCGAGCCCGACCCGACGGGGCTGGCCGACTACCTCGCCAGGCTGCGCCAGGGGGTTGCCAGGCCCACCATCTTGCTGGAGCTGAGCCGCTGCGAAGAAGCGCAACCCCACGGCGTCACCATCCGCGGCCTGTTTGCCTACCGGGTATTCCACAAACTGCAGCGGGTGCGCGTGGTCCGCCCCCTCGCGCGCCGCGCCTTCTCGCTCTACCGCCGCATCAGCGAACAGCCCAGTGCCGATGAAATACACCAGTTCCGCGCCAGCATCCTGCAGCAACTCTCCAGCTTCGCCGGTCGTATCCGGCGCAACGAGCAAAGCCAGGCGGCGCTACTCGATCAATCCAGCCAGCAACAAAACCGGTTCACCGCCCTGCAGCAGCAATACCAGCAGCTAAACCAGCGCTTTGCCAACATCAATCACAAAATCGCCTATCAACAGCAGCAGTGGGCCCGCCTCAGCCCGCGGGAGCACCCCTGCGGCCAGGCCGAGACAGCCCCCCCGGCCACCCCATCGCCCCCCGGCGGCGACGGCGACCTGGCCGCATTTTATGTCGCCTTCGAAGATGCCTGTCGCGGCTCCCGGGAAGCGATCCGCGCCAAACTGCAGCGCTGGCTAGAGGCCCTGCCGCCGCCCCACCAGGCCAGCAACCGCGTCCTCGACATCGGCTGCGGCCGCGGCGAATGGCTGCAGCTGCTGAACGAGGCCGGCTATGTCACCACCGGGATCGACACCAACCCGCTCATGGTCAGCAGCTGCACCGCCCAGGGGCTGAATGTGCTCGACACCGACACCCTCGCCTGGCTCAAACAGCAGCCTGACGCCAGCCTCTGCGCCATCACCGCATTCCATGTGATCGAACACATCCCCTTCGCCCAGCTACTGCGCTGGACCACCGAGGCGCGGCGCGTGTTGCAGCCCGGCGGCGTACTGATCTATGAAACCCCCAACCCGGAAAACATTCTGGTCGGCAGCCACACGTTTTATCACGACCCCACCCACCGCAACCCGATCACCCCCACCCTGCTGGCGTTTTTGGCCGAATACTGCGGCTACGACCAGACCGAGCTGGTCCGCCTGCACCCCTACCCCGACGAGGCGCGCGTAAGCGGCAGCGACCCCCTCACCGAGCGGGTCAACGGCCACCTGTGCGGCCCGCAGGATATCGCCCTGGTGGCACGCACGCCGGCGGCCGCCCCAGCCGCGGACGAGGAGGTCGTAACCGCATGAAGCTACTGGTAACCGCCTGTCAGGTTCCCTTCATCCACGGCGGGGCCGATTACCACATCGACGGCCTCACCACCGCCCTCAGGCGAGCCGGGCATCAGGTCGAGCAGGTGCGCTTCCCCTTCAAGTTCACCCCCACCAGTAGCATCGAAGCGTTGATGCGCCACTGCGAACAGCAGGATTTCAGCGCCTTCAACGGCATCGAGATCGACAAGGTGATCAGCCTGCAGTTTCCCGGTTACGGCGTGCGCCACCCCGACCACCGGGTCTGGATCATGCACCAGCACCGCGCCGTCTATGAGCTGTTCGAGCAGCAGCCCAACCGGGAGCGGCTGCGCCCGTTCAAGGATGAGGTGACCGCCTACGACAACCGCGTCCTCGCCCGGGCGGCGCGACTGTTCGCCAACTCCGCCACCGTGGCCCGGCGGCTGCGCCGGTTCAACGGCCTCACCGCGCGGCCCCTCTACCACCCACCCCCCGGCGCCGAACGGTTCTACTGCGCCCCCCCCTGGGACTACATCTTCTTCCCCAGCCGGCTGGAAACGCTCAAGCGCCAGTCCCTGCTGATCGAGGCCGCCCGCCACCTCGACGCCCCGGTGCGCATCATACTGGGCGGAACCGGCGGGCAGGAGCCGCACTACCGCAAGCAGATCGAACAGGCCGGATTGAGCGACAAGGTACTGCTCACCGGCCGCTTCAGCGAGGCGGAAAAATACACCCTGTACGCCCGCGCTCTGGCGGTCTTTTTCGGCCCCTTCGAGGAGGACTACGGCTACATAACCCTGGAAGCGATGCTCTCCGCCAAGCCGGTCATCACCTGCACCGACTCCGGCGGCCCGCTGGAGTTTGTCCGCGACGGCGAAACCGGTTACATCTGCCCCCCCGAGCCCGAGGCGATCGCCGCCGCCATCGACACCCTCTATCACAACAAAAACCGCGCCATCGACATGGGCCAGGCGGGGCGAGCCCACTACCATCAACGCAACATCAGCTGGTCGCAGGTTGTCAGCAGCCTGCTGGCCGATAACTGAAAACAGGATCCTATGAAAATCGCGCTCATCGCCCCCAGCCCGGTTCCCTTCACCATCGGCGGGGCCGAAAAACTC
>JAXHUI010000087.1:0-5672 GCA_034189745.1 Pseudomonadota bacterium | reverse complement strand
CCGGCTCCGCCTGCGCCACCGGCCGGGACGGTGGTAGCGGCTGGGATGGAGGTGCCGGTTGGGGTTGTGGTGCCGGTTGCGGTTGTGGTGCCGGTTGCGGCTGCGGTGCCACCGGCTCGGGTGGCGCCGGCTGGTTCTCGGCGGATACCCCGGACCCCGCCTGCGCGGCCTGGGCGGGGGTGTCCACTCGGCCGTCGTGGCCCTGCAGCCACCACCAGGCGAGCCCCCCGCCGGCCAACAGCGAAAGGAGCAGCAACAGCAGCCAGGGCAACCTGCCAGGGCGCGCGGGCGCGGCGGCGGCCCGGCCAGTGTAAACACCGTTTGGCTCAGGGCGGCCCTGGCGCTGCTCGACCGCCTTCAGGGCATCGTTCAGCAGGCTCACAGCCACGCCCCCAGCAAGCCGACCGGGCGGGCGCTTTCGGTATCGCGCACGGCCTGCATGGCGTGCCTGCGGTTCACCTGCCCGGCCCCCGCCCCCCAGGCGGCCAGCAGGGACTTGTGCGCCAGAATGTTCACCAGCCGCGGAATGCCGCCCGAGGCTTTCCAGATCACCCTGATGGCGGAGGGGGCAAACAGCTCGCCCCCGTTGTAGCCGGCCCGGGCCAGACGATGGCGGATATACTGCCCGACCGAGTCTTTGTCGAGCGGCGCCAGACGGGTCTGGAAGGTGATCCGTTGGCGCATCTGGCGCAGGCTGGCCTTACTCAGCGTCTGATCCAGCTCCGGCTGACCAAACAGAACGACCTGCAGCAGGCGGGTGGTTTCGGTTTCCAGGTTGGTGAGCAGACGCAACGCTTCGATGGTCTGTTCCGGCATCGCCTGCGCCTCGTCGATCACCAGCACGGCGGGGCGCTGCGCCAGGGCCAGATCGATCAGGCGCTGGTTCAGGGCCTTGAGGGTTTGGTGGGTATTTTTGCACTCGGCCACCTCGACCCCGAGCTCCTGCGCCACCGCCTCGTAGAGTGTTTCCGGCGGCAGGTTCGGATTGGGAAGGTAAGCGGTGCTGGTTTCCTTGTCGAGCTCGTTCAACAGCAGGCGGCAGAGCAGGGTTTTGCCGGTGCCCACCTCGCCGGTGACTTTGATGAAACCTTCCCGCTGGCGCAGGGCCACCAGCAGCAGCTCCAGGGATTCGGCGTGACCGGGGGCGCGCAAAAAGTAACGGGTGTTCGGGGTGAGCGCGAACGGCGCCTCCTCGAGTCCAAAGTGGCTTGCGTACATCAGCGTCGCTCCGCTCCGAGTTGTGGCTTCACTGAATCGGTACTATCGAGCAGACTTTTGAGCACCTCCATTCGCGCCCGACTATCCTGAATGTCACTCTGCATCTGGCTGAAACTGGTCACCACCGGGCGCAACAGGATCACCAGCTCGCTTTTGCTGCTCTGGAAATTGCGCTGCTTGAACAGCTCCCCCATCACCGGGATGTCGCTGAAAAACGGAACGGATGAATTGTCGTCTTGGCTGCGGTCCTGGATCAGCCCGCCGATCACCACGATCTGGCCGCTTTGAGCCCGGATCACACTGTCGGTTTCCCGCACGGTGCTGAGTGCCAGGGGGAGGGTCACGTCCCGCTCACCAATGGTGATCAGTTTTTTCTGGTCGACCACTTCACTGACGGAGGGGTGTACGTGCAACGTGATGGAGCCATCCTCCGAGATCTGCGGGGTGACATCCAGTGAGATGCCGGAGAAAAACGGTGTCAGCTCCACCGAGGTGGTGGTGTCGCCCTGGTTGTTGGCGGTATTGTTGTCATCGTTGAAGTCGATATCGGTGACGAAAAACTCGTCCGTACCCACTTTGATCACCGCTTTCTGGTTGTTGGTGGTGGAGATGCGCGGGCTGGAGAGAATCTGCACATTGCCCTGCTTGCCCAGCAGCTCGATGACGGCGGAAAAGTTGTTTTCGGTGATGGTGGCCGAGAACAGACCGCCGATGTCGTCGGGCCGAATCGTCTGCCCGGTCAGCCCCACCGAGACGGTGCCGATGTCCGGTTGCAGATCGGTCCAGTTGATCCCCTGCTGGTAGCCCTCGTTCAGGCTCACTTCCAGAATTTTTGCCTCCAGCACCACCTGGCGCTGCATGATCAGCTCGGTGCGGCGCAGGTAATCCTCCACCATGTCCAGCTCGGCGGTGTTGGCCCGCACCATGACCAGCCCCGCGCCGGGGTTGATCACCACCTGGCCGCCGTTCTGGCCGACGATCATCTCCAGCGCGTCACGAACATCCTGCCAGAAATCCGATTCGGTCTTGGTGGAGATCGCCGTGCCCACCAGGCTGCGCGTTTCGCCGGTGGTGCCGGTATCACCGGTGTTCGTGCCGTTGTTGCCGCGGGCGCTGCTGACCTGACCGGAGCTGACCCGGGTATCGGAATTGCCTTGGCGCTTGAAATTGAGATAGTCGATCGGAAACAGGCGGGATTGCACCTCGTTCGGCGCGACCCGGTACAGCCGGCCCTCCCGGCGGATGCCGAGGTCGTACAGATCGGCGGTGATCTTCATCACCTCCGGCACGGTCACGTCGTTCAGGCGCAGGCTGATGGCGGCCTCCACACCGGGGTGCACGACCACATTGTAACGGGTGCCCTCGACCAGCGCCTGGAAAAAACCGGCGGCGGGAATCTCGCTGGCACGCACGTCGAAGCGTTCATCCTCCTCCCGCCGCGGCCCCAGCGCCGGTAGCAGCTGCGAGCTGATCTCGGCGCTTTGATCCGCCTGAGCCGGTTGTGGCGGGAGGGGCTGCCTTTGCTCCTCGGCCGCGACCAACTGCTGGTCGATCCGTTGTGCCACCTCGGAGGAGGTGGCGGCGGTGGTCCGCAGTATCGAGCCACTGCAGCCTGCCAGTGTCAGCCCCACGCAGGCTACCAGTAATCGGATTGTCACCATCCCGTTCAGCTGCTCGCTCATGGGTTTTCACGTACCTGTGGCAGGGCCTGCGGATAGAGCACTCTGATCCGGCCCTGATCAATGATTTCGACGCCGTTGCGATCGATCCGTCGCACACGGATACCGTTGTGGTTATCCCCCTCTTGCATGGCAACCCCTTCGATGACCGCCACACGGCGGTGTGGCGAGAGCAAGATCGAGTCCAGGCGCAGATCGCGCAGCGGGACGCTCTGTGCGGCATCGTCCCGAGCCGTCGGCGGGCGGGTCGGGTCCGGCAGCGTTGCGGCGGGCGCGGTGATGGGCACCATCGAGGCCACCACCGTAGCGACCAGCAGCCTGCGCAGAGCGCGGATCATTTCCACCTGTCACACTCCCAACCAAGCGGCGTCGAGGCTCAGGGTGCGCACCCGGATGCGGGCCTCGCCCACCGGCCACTCATCGACCTGATAGCTCAGCCGCATCCAGCCCAACCGGCTGTCCATCGCCTCGAGCTGCTGCAGATAGGACAACACCGCCAGATAGCCCCCGGCCACGGTCAACTCCACATCGTGGGCATACAGCAAGGGCTCCGTTGGCTCGCCTTCACCGTCGCCCGCGTCGGCGGCGGGTTGTGGGCTATCAAACACCGCCACCGGCTCGCGTAACACCAGCGCGCGCAACTGCAGCTCTTCCTGCGCCGCCAGCATGTTTTTCAGCAGGGCCACCATCTCCTGGGGGGCGATGAGCTGGCCGGAGGTTTCGCTGATCTGCCGATCCAACTGCGACAGCCGCTCCCGTCGGGCCTGCAACTGCCGGCGCAACTGCGCCGAGGGATCGGTTGTCAGCTGGTCGGTCAGGGTTTGCTGCTCGGCCAACAGGGTGTTTCTGCTGTTGCTCAGGGTTTCCCTCCGGTCGATCAGCCGCCGTTTGTCAGCCAGCGCCGGTGCCATTACCAGCTCCCAGCTGAGCACGAACACCAGCACGACAGCCGTGACGGCGATCAGCCCCCGCTCGCGGACGGGGCGGTCATTGTACCAGCCGGCGCCGCGCTCATACCACTGCCGCAGCCTAGTCATCGGCCGCCTCCTCTCCCGGTTCGGTGGCGATGCGAAACGCCACCCAGTCAACGGGTTGCGCTTCGGTTTCCTCCGGCTTTTTCAGCTCGAAGGCCTGAAACGAATGACCGGCGAAGATCGGCTCTGCGCCCAGATTTTCAAGGTAGATGGGGACGCGCTCGGGCAGCCGGGTGCGTCCGGTCAACTGCACTCTGGCCGGAGAGGACTCCAACCGGATACCGGTCAACCAGAGTTCGCCGGGCACCTGTCTGGCCAGCGCCGCCATGCGGCTGGAAAAGCCGGACTGGTTATGACTCGCCAGCGCTTCCACCCGCTGGAGTAACTGTTCTCGGCGGGCGAGGGTACTGGTCACCCGCTCGAGGGCCTTTTCCAGTTCCGGGTCGGGTTTGCGCGCGGCGATCTCTTTGGCCATCGCTTCATTGGCGGCGAGCAGCTGATCGGTCTGCCGCGCCACCACTGCCACCTGTTTTTCCAGCTGCTGCCTCTGCCAGTAGCCCACGCCCTGATACACCCCGATGGACAAAATCTCCAGCAGCAGCAACAGCAGCAGGGTCGAGGCATCGAGCCACTGCTTGCGGGGGTGCAGCTCCGGGGTGTAGAGGTTGACCTGCTGTTTCATGGGGCGCTCCCCCCGGCGGCAACCTCCAGCCCGGCGCTCCAGGCCAGCAGGCAGCGGGAATCGAGCGCCTCGGTCAGGCCGAACCGGGACCAGTCGGGCGTTTCGATGCCCGCGGCCAGATAGGCCCCCAGCATGGCGGCCAACGGCATGCTGGAATCCCTGGCGACCAGCCGAATGATCGAGGGCGGCGCCTGCCCCAGCTGGCTTTCGCAGTAATCCATGGAGCGCTGGATCTCCAGCGCCAGAAACTGCACCGCTTCCTCCTGGCGCGAGGCGTCCTGCAGATCATCGTAGGACAACTCCAGGCGGCGGGAGAGGTACAGGGTTTCACCTCGGCACACCACCATCTGGCCGTAGTGGCTGCGCAGCTGCACCACGGCGACGCCGAGATTGTCACTATCCAGAGCGGCGGCAAAATTACGCAGCGCCAGTTCGGAGATGTCGATCTTCTGCAACGACAAGCCGGCCCCATGGACGAGACCGATCAACTCCAGCACCAGCGACTTGCGCGCCGCCACCAGATTCACCAGCGGCCCCCGGCCACGGGTTGCGTCTTCGGGGAAAGGAAAGACATCGGAAACCGCTTCGGTGGGGCTGAAATCGAGAAAATCCTTGAGTTTCCACTTCAGAGCATCGGCCAATTCGGAATCATCCACCCCTTCCGGTCGCTCCACCTGGAACACCTGATATTGGTCGATCGGTAGCACCAGGATCGTCGGTGCGCCATCCCAGCCGTTGGCGGATACGAGCTCATCGAGCGTTTGCTGCCGCTTGGCCGGCGGGCACTCGACAAAACCGACCTGCTGCTCGGGCCGGCCGGGCGATACCGCCCAGGCGATGCCGCCGGGGCCCACCTCCAGGCACAGACGGGCGATCGACGGGCCCCGCCGGAACAGGTTTTGTATCCGTTTGATGCCAGAGAACAGGGCGATGATCTCCTTGATCTTGTCATGGGTATCGGGAACAAGGAGGGGGTTGCGCCCCTCCTCACGCTGTTTTTCACCTGTCTTCACGATCAGATTCGGGCAGGCTCCGACCCGCCCAATATACAGCAAATTAAAACAACTGTTACAGTTACGCCCCGCCAAACCGCTCCATCATGGTGAGATTGCCCGGCAG
>JAXHUI010000086.1:0-5681 GCA_034189745.1 Pseudomonadota bacterium | reverse complement strand
GATCCTGACTCAAATCGGGCCATTATAGCGGAACCGGCGCGCCGGGGGGGTCAGATTTGGGCAGTCACCACCCCACCGGGGCGCGCAAAGAGAGCCCGGCTCGGCGCAAGCGGAAAGGGGGAATGACTCCTGCTAGGCTTGCAGCTGTTCCACCCCGCCCGCCGGCGAGCCGCAATGGCTGCGTAGGATCGGCAGGTTGCGGTATAGTGTGCCTCTCCCGCCCAGTGACAAACAGAGGAAGGTAACATGTCCAATCGCAGCATCATCAGCACGGAAAACGCGCCGGCCGCTATCGGCACCTACTCGCAGGCGGTCCGTGTCGGCAACAGCGTCTATCTATCCGGTCAGATTCCGCTCGATCCGGCCACCATGGAGCTGGTGACCGGCTCCTTCGAGGCCCAGGCAGTGCGGGTGTTCGAGAACCTGGCCGCCGTTGCCGAAGCGGCCGGTGGTTCCCTGGACGATTTCGCCAAGGTGACCATCCTGCTGTCGGATCTCGATTACTTTGCCCAGGTCAATGAGGTGATGGCGCGCTATTTCCGCGAGCCTTATCCGGCCCGCGCGGCCTACGCCGTCAAGGCGCTGCCCAAGGGGGCCGACATCGAAGTGGAAGCGATCATGGTGTTGCAGGGGTGAGCGGCCGGTGATGGGGGGCAGGCGGTGAGTCGCGGGGTGCGGGCGGATATCCATCTGGACGCGATCGTACACAACTATCGCTTAGCCAAGGCCCAGGCGCCGGCGGCCAGGGCCGCGGCCATCGTCAAGGCCGACGCCTACGGCCACGGTCTGGTGCCGGTGGCGCGGGCGCTGGCGGCGGATGCCGATGCCTTTGGGGTTGCCTGCATCGAGGAGGCGCTGGCGCTGCGCCAGGGGGGCGTGCGCCAACCGATCATCCTGCTGGAGGGGTTCTTTACCGCCGATGAGCTGCCACTGATTGCCGAGCAGGGGTTCTGGCCCGTACTGCACAGTGAACATCAGCTGCGCTGGCTGGAGCAGTTCCATACCCCGGCGCGTTTGCCGGTGTGGCTCAAGCTGGATACCGGGATGCACCGGTTGGGCGTGACGCCGGCGCAGGTCGGGCCGCTGCTGGCGCGCCTGCGCCGGTGTGAAGCGGTCGGCGAGGTGCTGCTGATGACTCACTTTGCCCGTTCCGATGAACCGGCCCTGTCGATGACCCGCGATCAGCTGCGCTGCTTCGATCGGGTGGCGCAGCGGTTCTCCCTGGGGGCCAGCCTGGCGAACTCCGCTGCCGTGATGGCCTGGCCGCAGGCGCATCGGCAGTGGCTGCGCCCCGGTATCATGCTCTACGGAGCGACCCCGTTCAGCGCGCCCCACCCGGTGGCCGACCGGCTGCGTGCCGGCATGACCCTCAGCTCCGAGATCATCGCGCTGCGTGAGGTGCCGGCGGGGGAGACGGTGGGCTATGGCGCGACCTTCAGGTGCGACCGGGCGCGCCGCATCGGCACCGTGGCGATGGGCTATGGCGACGGCTACCCACGCCACGCCCGCAACGGAACCCCGGTGCTGGTCGAGGGGGTTGCCACCTCCCTGGCGGGACGGGTCTCGATGGATATGCTGACGCTGGATCTGACCGATCTGCCGCAGGCGGGGATCGGCAGCCGGGTAGAGCTTTGGGGCGAGCGGCTGCCGGTGTCGGAGGTGGCACGCTGGTGCGATACCATCCCTTACACCCTGCTCACCGGCCTCACCCCGCGGGTGAAGCGCTACTACTCGGGCGGCTCGTCGGGCTGATCGAGCAACCGAACCAGCAGCCGTTTGACCGTTTCCGGCTCGAACGGCTTGTCGGTGAGCGCGTTGATACCCGCATGTTTCACCTGGCTGAGGCGGGCCGCGTCGGCCTCCGAGGTCACCATCAGAATCGGCAGGTGGGAGTGCAGATCGGAGTGGCGAATAAACTCTGCCAGCTCCACCCCGTTCACTTCCGGCATGTTGTAGTCGGTGACCACCAGGTCCACGTTTTCGCGCTGCAACAGCTCGATCGCTTCATGTCCATTGGCAGCCTCGAGCAGGTGGGTGATGCCCAGATTGTGCAGCACGCGGTGGATCATTCTGCGCGCCATGCGGCTGTCGTCCACGATCAACACGCGCAGGTGCTCGACGTCGTAGAACTCCAGCTCCAGCTCGTCCTTGTCGAGCAGGTCGAGCGTGGCGTTCAGGGCGGCTCCCAGATGTTGGCGAGTAAAGGGCTTGGGCAGTATGGCGACCACGCCGGACTGCTTGAACACTTCCAGCTGCGCCCGGCGCGTCTCGCTGGAGACCAGCATGAAGGGCAGCTCCGCCACCTCCGGCAGGCGGCGGATCGCGCCAAGCAACTCGACGGCGCTGCCATCCTCATAGTGCAGGGCGCTGATCACCAGGTCCGGTGGTAGTCGCCTGATCTTCTCCAGCGCTTCGTGCAGGTTGGCGGCGGTGTCGATCACCACCACCTGTTCATCCTGCAAGTGCTGAATCATGATCTTGCGCTGCACGGCCGAGGGCTCGACCAGCAATATGTTCAGTTCACTGATATCCAGGGTGCTCATCCGTATTGTCCTGCTGTGGGTGGGGACTTTCGGGCTGAGCGTACCATCTGCCGCGGGAGGAGGACAGGGGCGCGGGGCCGCTTCACAGCGGCCCGCACGCTCACCAGATCAGATCGTCGGGAACGACATAATCGGCGTAGGGATCATCCGCATCCGGGGTGTCATCGGCGGGGCGGGGCAGCACCACGCCCGGCATCCGCGCCTCGATGCGCGCGGCGATCTCGGCGGGAATCAGATGGTAGCGGTGATCGAGCACGGCGATACGCAACTGGCCGCGGGCGAGCTGGTCGATCTGCTTCTGCTCGAGATAGAGATGGCGGATGATAGTGCCGTGGACGAAGTGGTAGCGCAACTCGGCATCGTGTGGCAGAGGCAGGCGGTGGCTCTCGATCAGCTGGCGAACCTCCGCCTGAGCTGCCCTCTGCGCCTGCTCCTGCTGCCGTTGGCGGTTCAGCTCGCGGTCGCGCTCGATCTTCTCCAGCCGCGCCGCTTCAACGGCCTCACGCCGCTGCCGGGCCTCATCGGCCCCGGCCTGCCCGCTCCGCTTCTGCTTCGACTGCTTGCGTTTCAGATCCTTGGCTTGCTTGGCCTGTTTCTTGTTTGCCAGGCCGGCGTTGAGTAACTGGTCCTGAAGTGAGCCTGCCATGGTGAGCCCCCGGATAGCTGATTCATGCGATTCATGCGGTTGACGGCGCGAAAGTGTAGCACAGTCTGCCCTGGCGGTGCCGGTTGTGGTGGCGTGATCCGTTTGCAATCCCCCGCGGGGGTGCTTATACTGCGCGCCTGTCTATCGCGACAGGGCGCAACGCCACGTTATGGCGGCTCTGCCGGTCCTCTCGCAACGATAAACCGTGAACCTGGTCAGGCCCGGAAGGGAGCAGCCACAGCGGCGGACTCGTGTGCCGGGATGTGGCTGGTGGGGCCGCCCCCATCCTCTGTTCTGCTTTACCCCTTGCAGCACACCTTCAGATGTGCGGCGGAAAGCGGGTAACTGTTCTCCCTCTCTCGACTTAACACGTTTCCGCTTTGTCTCCTATTCCCGGCGGGCCAGCGCCCCTATAACAGGCGTGGCAACGCCTCGGAGCGGTTCACGGATTGACTATGGTGGGCCGTTGTCAGATCGCTACGCATCTGATTGAAAACACCCTCCCCGCCCCGCGGGCTCGAGAGGCGATCTGACGCTGCTGCCACCAGGTTGCCTGATTTGGCTTAGTTGCGCTGCGCTGGTGAACAACGGGCCCACAAGTTCGGTTGCAGTCAAAGGATAAAGTGTGGCATTTATTGGATAGCGGCTGCTAACAAAGATCTCTAACTTGCTGATAACAATAAGGAGGGAATTGCTATGCATGAGAACTTGATAGCCAAAGTGGGTGGCATGATCGAGGCCGATAAAGAAAAAGGCCTGTATCGTGGTCGTCGCGATATGTTCACCGATCCTGAGCTGTTTGAACTGGAGATGAAGCATATCTTCGAGGGCAACTGGGTCTATCTGGCCCATGAAAGTCAGGTCGCCAACCCGAACGACTACTTCACCACCTACATCGGTCGTCAGCCAGTGGTCATCACCCGCAACAAGGATGGTGAGCTCAACTGTCTGATCAATGCCTGTAGCCACCGTGGTGCCGTGCTTTGTCGCAAGAAGAAGGATAGCAAGGCTGTTTTCACCTGCCCATTCCATGGCTGGAGCTTCAATAATTCCGGCAAGTTGATTAAGGTCAAGGATCCCGATAATGCCGGCTATCCAGAGTCCTTCAACTGTGAAGGCTCCCATGATCTGAAAAAGGTACGCATGGAAAGCTACCGCGGTTTTCTGTTTGGTTCACTGAACGATGAGGTAAAACCGCTGGTAGAGCACCTGGGTGAAGCTGGCAAGATTGTCGATATGATCGTTGATCAGTCGCCGGAAGGTCTGGAGGTTTTGCGCGGCTCATCGACCTATGTTTTTGACGGCAACTGGAAGATGCAGGCCGAAAACGGTGCTGATGGATACCACGCGTCTGCCACTCACTGGAACTACGTTGCCACTGTATCTCGTCGTAAGGCCGGCATGTCGGCGGATGATGTCAAGGCGATGGATCTGTCCACCTTTAACAAGCAAAAAGGTGGATTCTATGCCTTCGAACAGGGCCACATTTTGTTGTGGATGGACTGGCCTAACCCACAGGATCGTCCGCTGTACGATCGCCGAGATGAGCTGGTGAAGCGTTTTGGTGCTGATCGTGCCGACTGGATGATCGGAAAATTGCGCAATCTGTGCTTGTATCCGAACGTATTTCTGATGGATCAGATGAGCTCCCAGATTCGTCACTTCCGGCCAATCTCTGTGGACAAGACCGAGGTGACCATCTACTGCTTTGCCCCCAAAGGAGAGAGTGCACCAGCCCGCGCCCACCGCATCCGTCAATATGAAGACTTCTTTAACGCCTCCGGCATGGCAACGCCGGACGATCTGGAAGAGTTTCGCGCGTGTCAGGAAGGCTTCCACGCCATGAAACAACCTTGGAATGACCTCAGTCGCGGTGCCACCCATTGGATCGATGGGCCTGATGAAGAGGCGAAGAACATCGATCTGCATCCGTTGATGAGTGGTCAGCGACCCGAGGATGAAGGTCTCTTCATCGCTCAGCACCATTATTGGCAACAGGTGATGACCGAAGCGGCGCAAAAGGAAGGGGAGGAGTAAGCCATGACGATTAGCTACGATGAGATTCGTGATTTCCTGCACGCCGAGCAGCGCGCGCTGGACGACAAGGAGTATGAGCAGTGGCTGGAGCTCTACGACAAGGAAGTTGAGTATTGGGTGCCCAGCTGGGATGTGGATGGTGAGTTGACCCAGGACCCGCAGGCCGAGATCTCGCTGATCTACTACGCCCGCCGCGATGGCCTGGAAGACCGAGTGTTCCGCATTCGTACCGACCGCTCCAGTGTCAGTTCGCTGCCTGAGCCGCGCACCCAGCACATGCTGAGTAACCTGGAGGTGTTTACGGCAACGGCCAACGGTGCAGAGGTGCGCTACAGTTGGATGACCCACAGCGTGCGCTACAACAAGGTGGATACCTATTTCGGTACGGCGTTCGTCAACGTGATTCGTGGTGAAGATGGTAAGCTGAGGATCAAGCGCAAGAAGGTGGTGCTGAA
>JAXHUI010000085.1:0-5734 GCA_034189745.1 Pseudomonadota bacterium | reverse complement strand
AAACATAGACGCCGCCATAGGCCGCATAAACCCGGCCCGCTGCGGTTGGATGAAGAGACAGTAGCCAGGCAAACAGCGCTAGGCTGAACGCTGCCGGCAGCAAAACCCATGCGGATGCCGACTTCTTCAGCCAGAGGTATGGAAGATAACAGCCAACTATTTCCGCAATAGCGGTGATGATGAACAAACCGAGCGTGGAAAGTATGGACATACGAAGTTCTCTTGTTAGTGCTGATCCGTTTGGCTGGGCACGGGTTGATCCCGGCAAGCTTCTTCGGTCAGCTCGATTTCAATTGTGGTGTGAGCCAGCGGGTATTGTTCGAGCGCCATAGCAATGGATTGTTTGATGGCGCAGTATTCGTCAGGACCAAAAACTCCCTCGTGATCCACTACGATATGGGCCGTCAGTACATGCTGTTCACCATCCAGGGACCAGAGGTGCTGGTGATGAATTCCGCTGATGCCATCAATGCCAATTAGTGTTCGCCGGATCTCCTCGTGAAGCGCCTTATCTGGAACAGCCTGAAAGAAAAGCTTGCCGGTTCCCCAAAGATTCCGACACACATTAAACAGAATAAAGAGAGTAAAGCCCACCGATAGCAATGGGTCGAGAATAGGCCAGTCGGCAAACTGCAAAACGATTGAGATAATCAGCACTGCCACCCACCCCAGCACATCTTCCAATAAATGCCAGTTCAATACCTTTTCGTTCAGCGTATTTCCCTTGCTAAGACGATAAGCAGCAATACCGTTGACGGTGACGCCCAGAATCGCCAGCGCTAACATGCCCTCGGTGACGGGTATCACTGGATTGGCCAGTCGGGGAATTGCTTCGCTTAATACCCACAGCGATCCGGCAATCAATACCAGGCCGTTGATCAGGGCGCCGAACAGGGACAACCGCCGGTAGCCATAGGTGAATTCGGTGTCGGCGGATTTACGTCCCAGCCGGTTCAGGAGCCAGGCGCTGCCAATGGACAGACTGTCACCCAGATCGTGCACCGCATCGGCCATGATAGCCGTGCTGTTGGTGAGCCAGCCGCCGATGAATTCGATGATGGTAAAGCCCACATTAAGAAAGAACGCCATTGCTATGCGGCTTGCGCTTTCATCTTTGTGGTGTGAATGATCGTGTTGATGCATGAGCAACCCTTACACAATAAATGTACCTGCCCTGACCGTAACGATAAGGGCAGGCACAACGTTTATGCCATGTCGCTTAACTTGCCTTTTGAAAACCAGGCAAACAGCACCGGCAATACAAACAGCGTCAAGAACGTAGCGGTTACCAACCCGCCCACGATCACACTCGCCAGAGGCTTTTGGATTTCTGCGCCGACACCATTCGACAGCAGCATGGGGATCAGGCCCAGTGCCGAGGTAATAGCAGTCATCAACACGGGCCTTAGCCTTGAAACCGCTCCATCAAACACCGCATCCGATACTTTAAGGCCGTCCGCAATCCGTTGATTGATGCTTTCCACCATGACAACGCCATTCAGTACAGCGACCCCGAACAGGGTGATGAAGCCCACTGAGCTGGGTACCGACAGATACTGGCCGGAAATCCAGAGTGAAAACACGCCACCAATCACCGCCAGCGGGACATTCACCAGAATCAGCATGGCCTGGCCAACCGAGGCAAAGGCAAAATAAAGCAACAAGGCAATTAATCCCAGCGAAACCGGCACCACCAGTGCTAAACGCTTTTGCGCTCTCTGCTGGTTTTCAAACTGGCCACCGATATCGACGGAATAGCCGGTGGGCAGGTCCACTTGCTCCACAATCGCCTGACGAATATCGGCAACCACGCTGCCCATGTCCCGTCCCTGAACATTGGCCTGAATTACAACCCGACGCTGCACGTCATCACGACGTACCTGCGGTGGTCCAGATGCGATACTGACTTCCGCCACATCCCCTAGGCGTACCCAGGCACCTGACGGGGCCTGTAAGCGCAGATCGGCAATGGTTTCACGGTCTTCGCGAAACCGCTCGGCGAGCCGCACGTAGATGTCGTAACGCTCGTTGCCATTGATGATCTGGCCGGCACTGGCACCTCCCAGCCCTTCGCGTACCAGCTCCATCACGTCGCCCACGGCCAGACCGTAACGGGACAAAGCTCTGCGGTTCGGCTTCACCACCAGTTGAGATTCACCGGCGATCTGCTCCATGGCCACATCGCGCGCCCCTTCGATTTCTTTCACTGCGGCCTCAATGGCCTGGCCCTTTTCGGCCAGCACGGCAAGATCGGGACCAAACAACTTGATGGCCAGCTGCGCTTTGACGCCCGAGAGCAACTCGTCCACACGGGTTCCGATGGGTTGCGAGAAGTTGAGCAGTAAGCCTGGGTGTTGCTCCAGTTTCTGTTCCATCAATGACTGGAGTTCATAACGGTTGTCTGCACTGGTCCATTCCGGCACCGGTTTAAGGCCAATATAGATCTCGATGTTATTCACCGGCTCAGGATCGCCGCCGATTTCAGCCCGGCCAATACGTGACAGTGCATAGGTTACCTCTGGGAACTCCATCAACTTGGCCTCCAGTTTGGGGGCCACTTCCAGCGCGGTATCCAGACTGGAAGAAGGCGCCAGGGTGACGCGCAGATTAATGGTACCCTCCTCCAGTTCAGGCACGAATTCGGTACCCAAGCGGGGCAGAACCAACGCGGCCGCTACCACCATAATGGCAGCGATACCCACCACCACTTTGCTGTGTCCCATCGCCCAGGCTAAACCTTTACGATAGAGCAGATCGAGCGGCTTCAATACAAAGCTCTCGCGTTGGCGAACCCCCCTGCGAAAGAGATAGGTTGCTAGTGCAGGCACGATGATCAGGGCCACCAACACCGCCGAGAGCATGGCGAGCATGATACTGATGGCCATGGGTTGAAACAGTTTGGCTTCGACACCTTCAAAGCTGAACAGTGGCATGAAGACAACCAGAATAATGGCCGTGGCAAAAAAGATGGGGCGAGCGACTTCCTTACCGGCTTCCTGCAGGCGCAAGGCAATACCATGACGGTCGTGGGCCGCATCAACAGGGTCCACGTCATCGGAATCCACCCGCGATTGTCTCTGGGTATCATGTTCAGCATCCGGGTGCGTCAGATGTTTAAACATGTTCTCCACCATTACTACGGAGCCATCCACCAACATGCCAATGGCGACCGCAATCCCCCCCAGCGACATCAGATTGGCCGACAATCCGAACCAAGCCATCACCATTAAAGCGATTCCAATAGATATCGGGATGGACATCAACACCAGAAAGGTGGCGCGCAGGTTCATCAGGAATAGCGCAAGGATCACGACGATGAAAATAAACGCCAGCAGCAGGGCATTGACCACGGTCTGTACGGCCTGGGTGATCAAATCCGCCTGATCGTAAAATGCCTCGAAGCGAACACCTTCCGGTAATGCCTGGTTAATACGCTCAATGCGTGCATTGACTCCATCAATGGTGGCCTTGGTGTTGGCCCCCATGCGCTTGAGCACGATGCCGGACACCACCTCGCCGAGATTCTCCACCTTGTCGTCGGCGTTCTTGCGCGTCATGGTCACCGCTCCCTGACGGATCTCACTGCCCAGGGCCACTTGCGCCACGTCG
Organism: Pseudomonadota bacterium; assembly: GCA_034189745.1. GTDB lineage: Bacteria > Pseudomonadota > Gammaproteobacteria > Pseudomonadales > Balneatricaceae > Marinobacterium. Next base: position 2,125 of record JAXHUI010000085.1, on the reverse strand, counting down.
GACACGGTGATCGTAGTACCGTCCACGGTTTTCAGTGGCACCTGACGGATCTGTTCCAAGCCCTTCTCACCATGATCCAGCCAACCCGTACCCCGGATCACCAGTTGCTCCTGGCCCCGGTTCATATACCAACCGCCGACGTTGGTGTTGTTGCGCTCCAGTGCCATCATGACGTCGTCCTGGGTCAGCTCGTAGGCCAACAGTCGGGACGGGTTCAGGTTAACCTGGTACTGACGCACCTCACCGCCGAACGATAGCACATCGGTCACGCCCTCGGCCGGGATCAATAGCAGCTTCACCACCCAGTCGTTCAAGCTACGCAAAGCCATGGCGTCGAAACCGGCATCGGGTTCTGCCACCAGCAGATACTGATAGACCTGACCCAGGCCGGAAGTATTCGGGCCCATTTCCGGTGTGCCGACGCCATCGGGGATCAGCTCCTTGGCAGCCTGAAGCCGTTCAAATACCAGTTGCCGGGCAAAATAAATATCGGTGCCTTCTTTAAAGACTACGGTAACGCCGGACAGGCCGGTTTTGGAAATTGAGCGCACCTCTTCCACATCCGGTAAGGCGTACATCACGGCTTCGATGGGATAGGTAATAAGCTGTTCCACCTCTTCGGCAGCCAGCCCCGGTGCTTCGGTATTGACCGACACCTGCACGTTGGTGACATCCGGAAAAGCATCCAGATTCAGTTTGGGAATAATAAAAACGGCACTGACCGTTAGTGTGATCAGGGCTATCACCACCAGCAATCGGTTGATGACCGCCCAATCGATAATTCGGTTAAACATGGGGTCTCCTACTGCTTAGTGGTTATGGGGGTCAAAGCCGCCCTTGGCGATCTGAGAGGCAACAAAGAAAGCGCCCTGAGTGACGATGCGAGCCCCCGGACCGACACCGCTAATTTCACGTAGCGGCCCGAGCGCTCGACCCAGCTCCACCTCCACTGGCTGGAATTCGCCAGGATGGTCTTCCACGAACACCGTCCAATCTCCGTCTGCGCCGCGCATCAGTGCGGTTTCGGGTACCGCTAGCACGGGCCTTTTAGTCTGGAATCGGAAATACACCTCGGCGAACTGGCCAGGGTGCAGGCGGTGTTCCGGGTTATTGACCAACAGGCGCACGGTACGGGTACGGGAGATGGGATCAATGGTGTGCGCCTCCTGAGTGACCTTGGCGTTTACACGGACATCCCCAGCCACCACTTCCGCCCGCGTTCCCGCGCCCAGCGTCAGGGAGAGATCGGCGGGCAGGTGGGCCTCCACCCAGAGTTGCTTTTCATCGGCCAACGCAATCAAGGGCGCGCCCGCCTCGATGCGCTGCCCCTGCTCGAAATCATCTCTAAGCACCGCGCCGTCAATCTCGGCATGCAGGGTATACTCCCCTAATGCAACAGATTGCTGAGAAGCGACCAACGCTTGCAAGTCCGAGGCGGAAAGGCCGTAGGCCAGCAGCGTCGCCCGTGCCGCTTCTAGGTTGGTTTTGGCCGTGATGTAACGCTGCTCACCCACGGTTTTGCGCCCAAGTTCCTGTACTCTCTGCCATTCAGGCCAAGCCGTGCGGTAATTGGCTTGTGCTTGCGCCACGGTTTCACTGAACAGAGTAACCAGCGGCTGACTCTGTTCGACGTGATCGCCCAGGGCGACATGGCGGCGCAGCACCACGGAGGGCACCCGGGGCGATACCCGGTAACTGGTGTAGCCGTTGGAAAGGATCTCCCCCGGTGCGTAAAGCTGATAATCGACCTTTCTGGGAGTCAGTGGGTTTACCTGAATATCGGCCAGGGTCATTTGCGCCGGGTTCAGTGAGGCAGAAGTAGCTTCTTCGTGACCTCCATGCCCACCATGATTATCGTGGTCACCGCCCTCGCTATGCTCTTCATGCCCGTGTTCTGAGCCGGAGTTGTGCTCGTCGTGGGCACTGTGTTCATCATGATTTTCGTCGCCATGATCATCGTGGCCGTGCTCGCTGTCAGGCTTATGCGCATCATGCTCTTTATGGTTTTCCTCACGATGATCGTCATGATTATCCTGTTCGCTATGGGGTGCCGCCGTTGTCGCTTTTTCCTGCCCATGCTCAGACTCAGATTCTTTGGCGTGGCTGGCGGTTGCGGTCGCAAGAC
>JAXHUI010000084.1:0-5799 GCA_034189745.1 Pseudomonadota bacterium | reverse complement strand
GCACCCGCTACTGCAGCAGATCCTCTCCGCTCAGACCGTTTTGCTCCACGATCTCGCGCAGCTTGCGCAGGGCTTCGACCTGGATCTGACGCACCCGCTCGCGGGTCAGGCCAATTTCCCGTCCGACCTGCTCCAGTGTGCTCATCTCGTGGCCGCGCAGGCCGAAGCGGCGTGACAGTACCTCGGCGTGTTTTTCCGGCAGCATCTCCATCCAGCGGTTGAGATTACCGCTGATGTTGTTGTTCTGCAGCAGCGTTTCCGGGTCGAGCGCATCCCGATCCGGGAGCGTGTCCAGCAGGGGTTTGTCGGCCCCCTGGCCCGCTGGCACGTCGATCGAACTGACCCGCTCGTTCAGCCCCAGCATCCGCTCCACATTGGCCACCGGCTTATTGACCAGGGCCGCTATCTCTTCAGCGGTGGGCTCATGATCGAGCTTTTGCGCCAGCTCGCGGGAGGCGCGCAGATAGACATTGAGCTCCTTCACCACGTGGATCGGCAGACGAATGGTGCGTGTCTGGTTCATGATGGCGCGCTCGATGGTCTGACGAATCCACCAGGTGGCGTAGGTCGAGAAGCGAAAGCCACGCTCGGGATCGAACTTTTCCACCGCGCGGATCAGGCCGAGGTTGCCCTCTTCGATGAGATCGAGCAGGGTCAGCCCGCGGTTGATATAGCGGCGCGCAATCTTGACCACCAACCGCAGGTTGCTCTCGATCATCCGCTTGCGAGCGGCCTCGTCCCCCTTGAGGGCGCGGCGGGAGTAGTAAACCTCCTCCTCCGCCGTCAGCAGGGGGGAAAAACCGATCTCGTTGAGATAGAGCTGGGTTGCATCCAGTGACTTGGCGTTGACCAGATCCCGGTGCGCCATGGACCCCCGGCCGCGCCCGCTGTTGAGAAACTCCGGCGACTCCGCCTCGCCGCCGTCGGTGTCCTCCGCGGCGGAGCTCTCCTCCTCGGCGCAATGTGTCTGGATCTCATCGGCCTCATCGTCACCACTCTGGGCTGCCATTCGATACGCTGTATCTTTACCCATGGTTTCCATCACTCCCCCCAGATAGTCGAGACGATCGGAGCATTACTGCGCGGCCATCGTTGTTGTTTTTATCACTGTTTGGGCAGGTACCGCAACGGGTCCACCGGATTGCCGTCGCGGCGTATTTCGAAGTGGAGCATGGCTCGCGTCGTACCCGTGCTACCCACTTCGGCAATTTTTTCACCCGCTTTAACCTTATCACCCTCGCGCACAAAAATGCGACTGTTATGCGCATAGGCGCTCAGATAGCGCTGGTCGTGGTTGAGGATCACCAGATTGCCGTAGCCGAGCAGGCCGTTGCCGGCATAGACCACTTCGCCGCTGGCGGCGGCCTTGACCGGGTCGCCGGCCTTGCCCGCCAGATCGATCCCCTTGTTGGCCGGTTCCCCCCCGCCGAAGCGGGCGATGATCCTGCCTGTGTGCGGCCACTGCCAGCGGATGGGGCCGGTGTCGCCTCCGCTGGCGGCGGGCTTGGAGCGGCTGGCTGCACTCGATGCCGCACGGTGGTCGCTGGCGGGTTGGGCTGCCGTTGCCGGCGGATGGCTGCGGGGTTTGGATGGGGCTGCCGCTTTGGTTGCCGCCTTTGGAGCGCCATTTGGCCTCAGCGTGAGGGTTTGACCGGGATAGATGAAGTAGCGCTCGTCGATCCCGTTCCAGCGGGCCACCTCCCGGTAATCGAGGCCGTAACGAAAGGAGATGGAGTAGAGCGTATCCCCCCGGCGTACACGGTAGTGGCTCGGCGCCGGCCCCTTGCTCTCACTGCGCGCCCCCAGGGAGCGTTCGGATACGGGAGCATAGCCGCTCGAACATCCCTGCAGCAGGAGCAGTAGCGCTATCAGCCAGAGCAGCAGAGAATTCGGCAACAAGCTCTCCCATCAGGTTTTCTGTCGATCCAGCAGCAGACCCAGTGCGGCCCCGACCAACATCAGCACCAGCGCGGGCCAGAACCAGGCATCGAGCCCGGTCAGGGCTTCAAAACTGCCCGGCAGCAGATTCTGCTGCTGCACCGGTACCGCTTCCCCCTTGCTGTTGATGGCATAGGCGAGGGTGTATTTCCAGGGCCACACCTTATTGAGCGAGCCAAGCATAAACCCGCCCAGCAGCGCCAGGGTCACCATGCGGTGGTGGTGAAAAGCCCAGCTCAGCAGACGCGAGAAGCTCAGCAACCCCACCACACAACCGCCCCCGAACAGCAGCAGGGTGCCCCACTCCAGCCCCTTGACCGCCCCCAGAATCGGGGCGTACATCCCCATCAGCAGCAGCATGAAGCTGCCGGAGATGCCCGGTAAAATCATGGCACAGATCGCAATCATGCCGGCCAGAAATACCATCGCGCTGGAGGGTTCGACGCTGCCGGGGGCCTGTTCCGTGATGAGGTAGGCCAGCAGCACCCCCAGCGCGAAGGTGGCCACCAGATTGCCGTTCCAGCCGCGGATGTGGCGCCCCACGCTCCAGGCGGAGGCCAGAATGAGGCCGAAAAAGAAGGACCAGAGCAGGACGGGGTATTCGGCCAACAGGTAGAGCACCGCCCGGGAGAGGGTCAGCAGGCTGAACAGAATCCCCGCCAGCAGTGCCAGCAGGAAGCGGCCGTTCAGATAACGCCAGCAGGCGAGCGGCCCCTCTCGGCGCAGAATACGGATCGCCTCCGGGTTGAACCGGCGGATGCTGTCGATCAGCTCCTCGTAGATCCCGGTGATGAAGGCGATGGTTCCGCCGGAGACGCCGGGAACCACATCGGCGGCGCCCATCATCATCCCCTTGGCACAGAGGATGAGATAATCCCGTTTGTTTCTTCGCATCGAGCCTCCTTACGGCCGGTCAGCGCACGATACCGCTGAGCAGCGGCACGAAGCGCACCGTCTCCAGCGTCTCGGTTGCATAGTTGTCTTCGCCCACGCGCGTAATCCGCTGCAGGATCTGTTCCTCATGGCCGATCGGAATCACCAGCCGCCCGCCCACCGCCAGTTGTTGCAGCAGCTCGTGGGGCACTTCGCCGGGCGCCGCCGCCACCAGAATGGCGTCAAAGGGGGCCTTCTCCGGCCACCCCATGCCGCCATCGGTGTGGCGCAGCATCACGTTGTGCAGTTTCAACCGTTGCAGCCGTTTGCGCGCCTTCTCCTGTAGCGGACGGATGCGCTCGACGCTGAACACCTGATCCACCAGTTGTGCCAGTATGGCGGTCTGGTAACCCGACCCGGTGCCGATCTCCAGCACCTTGTTGGGCCGCTCCCCCTCCAGCAGCAACTCGGTCATCCGTGCCACGATGTAGGGTTGCGAGATCGTCTGGTTGTAGCCGATGGGCAGGGCGGTATCTTCATAGGCGCGATGGGAGAGCGCCTCGTCGATGAAAATGTGGCGCGGCGTATCCCGGATCAGATGCAGCACCTCTTCATTGCTTATGCCCTGTTCGCGCAGGCGCTGGGCCAGCCGTTCCCGGGTCCGGCGCGAGGTCATGCCGATCCCCTGCAGATCCAAGTCGATCACAGCAGCTCCTCCAGCCAGTCACCCAGATTGTCCATGCCGCTGTAGTGGGTCATGTCGATCTGCAACGGCGTAACGGAGACAAAGCCGTTTTCGACGGCAAAAAAATCGGTTCCGGGCTCCGCATCCGCCGCCACACCGGCACCGGCGATCCAGTAGCGGATGTGGCCACGGGGATCTTCCACCGGCACCGGCGGCTCGGCACCGTGACGGTGCCCCAGCCGGGTCACATGGATGCCGCGAATCTGATCCAGGGGCAGATCGGGTAGATTCACATTGAGAACCGTCCGGGGCGCCACCACCAGGCTCTCCAGGTGTTGCACCAAAGAGGCGACGATCTCCGCCGCGGTGGCGTAGTGTCGCGGGGGGTCGCCGTGGATGGAGACGGCGATCGGGGGCAGGCGGCAGTGGCGCCCCTCCGTTGCCGCCGCCACGGTCCCGGAGTAGAGCACGTCATCGCCCAGATTGGCACCGGCGTTGATACCCGATACCACGATGTCGGGCCGGCGCTGCTCGGTGAACAGCCCGGAGCCGCCCAGGTGGACGCAGTCTGTGGGGGTGCCGTTGATACCGATATAGCCGGTGGGGTGGCGGTGCGCCTCCAACGGGCGGTCGAGGGTCAACGAGTTGCTGGCGCCACTGCGATTGCGGTCGGGGGCGACGACACAGATCTCCGCCACCCGCTGCAGCCGCTCGGCCAGCGTGGCCAGTCCCGGGGCGTAAACCCCATCGTCATTTGAAATCAGAATCAGCATGATCGGTAAGTTTCTCAGTTCACCCGCGCCGAGGCCGCCGCATTCTGCCACCGGCAGAGCTCGCGCAGCACACTGGTGGCGAAGGCACCGGAGGGCAGCTCAAATTCGAGCAGCCATTGTCCTTCAGACAGCTCCCGGGCCGCAAGCGCCTTTGGAATCAGCCGCAGGGCGCGCCGCTCCTGATTCAGGCCAAGCGATTCCAGCCCCTGGCAGAGCGCCTGGGCCGGAGCGAGTGTCGCCCGCTCGAACGCCGCCGCCTGATCCTGTGTCAGCAGGGCACCGCGCCCCCACAGGGGGCCGGTCAGGTGCAGCTCGCCTCGCTCCAGCCGGGCCTGCAGGGCGGCGGGATCATCCGCCACAAAGCAGCTTTGGCTGCCGTCCAGCATCAGGACGTCGCCGGGCAGGATCTGATCCCAGAGCCCCTGCCGGAGGCGCGCATCGATCACCTGATTGAACAGCCAGGAGCGCAGAGCGGAGATGTAGAGCCCCCTTTTGTGGCGCTGGCGCTCGTGCAACCGCCCCTCCAGCAGCGCCACCCCCTTGTCGAGATTGCCGCCGGCATGGCCAAAACGCTGCTCGCCAAAAAGGTTGGGTACCCCCTGGCGGATCTGCTCGACCCGTTCAAGAAACGCTTTGGGCTCGGTCAGCTGGCGCAGCCGGATCACAAACCGGTTGCCCGACAGGGCGCCCAGGCGCAGCTTGCGGCTGTGGCGACGGCTGCGCAGCACCTCGATGCTGTCGCCGCCGAACTGCGACCAGTCCGGCGTGCGAGCGCTCGGCAGGCGCAGGCTGAACCACTGTTCGGCCACCGCGTGGCGGTCCTTCTTGCCGGCATAGCCCACATCGTGCGGGCTGATCTGACAGAACGCGGCCAGTTGGCGCGCCACCCAAGCGGTGTTTTCCCCCCGTTTGCGGACATAGAGAAACAGGTGCTCCCCCGCACCATCCGGCTCGAAGGGCAGCTGTTCATACACCTGAAAATCGTCGGGACAGCTACGGAGGGTGGCCATGGAGGGCGGCTCGCCCAACAGCCACTGGCAGGTGGAAGGAAAGATCAAGGTTCTGGTTGCTCCGGCTCGGGTGCTATCAGTTGAAAGAAGGTTTCGCCCTTGCGCACCATCCCCATCTCACTGCGGGCACGCTCCTCCAGCGCCGCCATGCCGCGCTTGAGATCCTGTACTTCGGCTTCGAGACGGCGGTTACGTTCGGCCAGCTGCTGGTTTTCCCGCTGCTGCTGCACGATCTGCCGCTCCAGTTGCCACACCTGCCGCAGGTTGGCCTCGCCAAACCAGAGCCGATACTGCAGACCCACCAGCAACAGCAACAACAGCAACAACAACCAGCGGTACACATTCACTCCTCGGGGCGCGGGAGGAAGCTGCCCCCCTCGCCCCGTCGTTCAGGACTGACCCTTGATCTCTTTGCGGCCATGGTAGACCGCCTCCTCGCCCAGCTCTTCAGCGATCCGCAGCAGACGGTTGTACTTGGCTACCCGATCGGAGCGGCAAAGCGAGCCGGTCTTGATCTGAC
>JAXHUI010000083.1:0-5841 GCA_034189745.1 Pseudomonadota bacterium | reverse complement strand
CAAGTGGCTGGACACCCACGGCGCGCTGACCACGCTGCGTCACGGCTTCAAGTGCTTCGGCAAGACCCCGCGCATTGCTTTTTTCCGCCCGGCCCACGGTCTCAACCCGGAACTGGAGGCGCGCTACCGCGCTAACCGATTGGGCATCACCCGGCAGCTCTATTTCAGCGGCAAGAACAAGAAATCGCTGGACGTGGTGTTGTCGGTCAACGGCATTCCGGTGGTAACGTTGGAGCTGAAAAATCCCCTCTCCGGCCAGACGGCCGCCAACGCCATCCACCAGTACCGCCACGACCGCGACCCGCGCGAGCCGATCTTCCTCTTTACCAAGCACACCCTGGTGCATTTCGCCGTGGATACCGAAGCGGCGCACATGACCACCCGCCTGGCCGGAACCAGCACCCATTTTCTGCCCTTCAACAAAGGCTGGGACGGTGGCGCGGGCAATGAGCCGGATAAGCAAGGTCGCAACTACAAGACCGCCTATCTGTGGGAAGAGGTGTTAAGCTGCGACAGCCTGCTCGATCTGCTGGCGCGGTTCCTTCATCTGGATATCGACGAGAAGGTCAGCGAGGGCGTCGGCCATAACTATCTGGTGGAACACTCGGCGGGGAGCGGCAAGAGCAACACCATGCGGCAGGCCATCGAGGAAGGCTTCATCGAGGATGTGCTGAAGAGCTACGTCAGCTACAAGACCTACTACAAGCGGATCAAGAAAGCCGAGGACGACCCCTACGTCGAGCGCAAGAAGGCGGCCCGGGCGCTGGCGCGCTTCATGCGCCTGCATCCGCACAACATCGGCCAGAAAACCGAGGTGATGGTCGAGCACTTTCAGCAGCACACCCGCCACAAGATCGGCGGCCACGCCAAGGCGATGGTGGTCACCGGTTCGCGGCTGGAGGCGGTGCGCTACAAGCAGGAGTTCGACCGCTACATCAGCGAGAAGGGCTATCCCATCAAGAGCCTGGTGGCCTTTTCCAGCACGGTGGAAGACGACAAGGTGCCCGAGAAGACCTACACCGAAGTCGAGATGAATCACGGCCTGAAGGAAAAGGAGCTGCCCGAGACCTTTGCCAAGCCTGATTATCGGGTGCTGCTGGTGGCGGAGAAATACCAAACCGGCTTCGACCAGCCGCTGTTGCACACCATGTATGTGGACAAGCGCCTGGCGGGGATTCAGGCGGTGCAGACCCTTTCGCGCCTGAACCGCACCCATCCGCTCAAGGACGACACCTTCGTGCTCGATTTTGTGATGGGGGAGAAAGTCGATCCGGATCGGCTCTACGAAGTGAAAGCCGAACTGGACGGGTCGAGCATCTACCTGCAAGACGAGGTGGACGGGTTCTCGCGCATCTTCTTTGCGCCCAAGCGCCGCCAGAGCCCGGCAGACCATAAGAGCATGAACGCCCTGCTGGATCAGGCGGTGGCCCGCTTTGCCCAGCTGCAAAACGATGAAGAGGACGAGGCCGAGCTGTGGCGCGGCAAAACCCAGGCGTTTCGCAATCTCTACAGCTTTTTGAGTCAGGTCATTCCCTATCAGGACAGCGATCTGGAGAAGCTCTTTACCTATCTGCGCCACCTGGCCTTGAAACTGCCCAAGCGCAAGACCGGGCCGGGATACCAGTTCGATGAGGAGGTGGAGCTTGACTACTACCGGCTGCAGAAGATCAGCGAAGGCTCGATCAACCTGGCCGAGGGCTATGCCAAGCCGCTCGACGGGCCGCGTGAGGTCGGCACCGGAGAGGTTCGCGAAGCATACGTAACGCTCTCACGCCTCATCGATCTTATCAACGAGCATTTCGGTGCGGAGTTGAGCGAAGCTGATCAGCTCTTCTTCGATCAGATCCCCGAGGCGGCCAGCCAGAACGAATCTTTGCGCAAAGCCGCCGAAGTAAACTCCCTCGACAAGTTCCAGTTGGTGTTCCGCCAGGTGCTGGAGTCTCTGTTCATCGAACGCATAGAGCTCAACGAGGAGCTGTTTACCGACTACATGAGCAAGCTGGAACTGCAGGATGTGGTTTCCAACTGGCTGGGTAGCCAGGTTTATGATCGGCTGGGTGGTTTGAAAGACAGCATTGTCTATCCGAAGACGTGATGCGAAAGGGAGACACGATGAAATATCAGCCACCCTACACCATCACCCCAGCGATAGTGAATCTGGTCGCCGAGATTGGCGAGATCATCGGCCGCTACACCGTGCTGGCCGAACAGAAGCTGACTCCGCGCCTGCGCCGGGAAAACCGCATCCGTACCATCCAGGCCTCGCTGGCCATTGAGAACAACACGCTCACCCTTGAACAGGTGACCGCCGTGATTGAAGGCAAACGGGTGTTGGGACACCCCCGCGAGATTCAGGAGGTGCGTAACGCCTTTGCGACCTACGAAGCCATGGAGGACTGGGACGCCAGTGTCGAGGAGGATTTGCTGGCGGCGCACGAGTTGTTAATGCGCGGGCTGGTGGATGAAACGGGTCGATATCGATCCGGCGGGGTCGGCATCTTTCGGGGAGAACAGCTGGTGCACATGGCTCCTCCTGCTGATCGTGTGCCCAAGCTGATGGCGGATCTGTTGGATTGGCTTGCAACTACCCGCGAGCATCCTTTGGTGGCCAGTTGCATTTTTCACTACGAGTTCGAATTCATCCACCCCTTTGCCGACGGCAACGGCCGCATGGGTCGGTTGTGGCAAACCCTGATTCTCCGGAACTGGAAGCCGCTGCTGGCTTACCTGCCGGTGGAGACAGTGATCTGTGATCGTCAGGAGGATTATTACCAGGTGCTCGCGGTGGCCTACAGCCAAGCGGATGCCACCCCTTTTATCGAGTTCATGTTGGGTTCGTTGCGCGTTGCCGTGCGCGAAGCTGTGTCGACCGACCATGTAGGCGACCAAGTAACCGACCAAGTAGCGGCATTGATCCGTGCAATTGGGAGCGGCGAACTGGGCAGTAACGATTTGATGCAGGCTTTGGGTTTGTCACACCGGCCCACGTTCCGGAACAACTACCTCAACCCGGCCATGGAAGACGAATGGATTGAACGTACCCAACCCGATTCCCCGCGCAGCCCGACTCAGCGCTATCGGTTGACCGGTAAAGGCCATCGTTGGTTGCAACACCATGCCGACGAGTAGCAGAGGGATGCTTGCGACATACTTGCGACATAGCTTGTGACAATCGGGCCATGGCATTCCCCGGGGCGATAAAAGAGAGTTTCTTGAAAGGCATCCTATGAAGCAGATGAAACCGTTTGCCGGAAAATGGCGCATCGTCGAGATGGAGGTCTGGGGTCAGGATTACGTCGACATGGAGGTGCCGGGATGTATCCACATCGGCTCGGACGGCATCGGACGTTTTCAGTTCGGCCTGGTCTCTGGGGATATCGACGGTCGGGTGGAGCAATGCGGTAATGCACCACGTTTCGAGTTTTCCTGGTCTGGACAGGAGGAAAACGATCCGGTCTGCGGTCGGGGCTGGGCAGTCATTGAAAATGGCGAGCTGAACGGCCGCATTTATCTGCATCTGGCTGACGACTCCGCCTTTCGGGCCACAAAATCTGCGTGAGGCATTGCCGTAAATGAATACCAGTATCTTGAGTTTCTCGCCATCGACCGCCCCTTGACGGCTCGGGAGATGGACCACTGCGGGGCATTTCAACCCGGGCGCAAATCACTCCGGTCAGTTTCATCAACGAATACAGTTGGGGCGGACTGAAGGCCGATCTGCGCAGTCTGTTTATCGGCTGGTTGCGTGCCGTGACAACTGAGGAAACCGACCCGGATGACCTGGAACCCTTGTCGCTGCACGGGCTGCATAAGCTGACGGCGGCGCAGCAGGCGCTGGCGGAATTTCTCGAAGTCGCCATCGACCTGCTGGCCGGGGTGGGCAGCGGGAGTCAAACGAATCAAACGGACGCAGCGGATGACGCGGCATGCCGGCAACTGATCGATCTGCGCGACACTCATAGCCAGCATGCCACCTTGGACGTTTTTCAAAAGGAATTTCAGAAGTTCATGGCCGAACACTCGCGCCGCCGTGCCCTCGTGCAGCGTCTGGTCAAAGCGGGATTATGGAGAAACTAAATGAACGTAGACGGTAATCATGAAGCAGAGAGTTTCCGCGCCTGGGCACCAGATTTCGACAAGTGGCCGAGGAGCTGGATGGGCGTTGAGGAAGATCTCGCCTACGGCAAGAAGCTGTTGCCCTGGTTTGCCGGTTTTCTGCAGGCGCTTTATGACGAGGGATTGTCCCGAAAGACCTTCGCCCAGTATCGTGACCATCTCTGGTCGCTTGGCGGCACGATCATCAGCCAGGTTTCACTGTACGAGGAGTATCAGGACGATCCGCTGGAGAAGCTGCGCGAATCGGTCGCTGGTGACGGCATTCTGCCCGATCATTATGACCAGATGACCCAGTCTGAACTGAAAGCCTTCGAGCGGATGTGCCGCAGGTTCGAAAAGTACCTGGAAGAATCGAAATGATGGCAGAAAGGTGGTCGGTCAGGTGACTGACGGCGTAATAGGAGCCGGTGTTATTCACCAGCCAGTGGGTCGGGTCGGCGTTCCCTCCGATTTTAGCAGATGCGTTGCAGCGTTGAACGCTAGATCAAAGAAGTTCTTCGCCTCAAGTGGGAGCGAGGGCTGAGCAACCGCCAGGTTGCGGCGGCCTGTGGCGTCAGCCGCCCCACCGTGAGCGAATACCTGCGCCGCACGGTTGAGGCCGGTCTGAGCTGGCCGTTGCCAGCGGATCTGGACGAGGCCCATCTGGAGCAGCTGCTGTTCCCGCCACCACCGGATCTCCCGGCACAGGCCAGATGTCAAGTCCCGTATGATTGTAAGGACGCTTTTTAAAAAGCGCCGGGTGAGTCTCGTACCACGCCTTCATTGCCATGATCGGCGGTTTCGACTTCTGCTGACTGTGGTGGCTGGTGGCTGTACAGATGGACATAGCGTAGCAGAGTCTCTTCCAGATCTTCACGGCTGACGAAGTGATGGGGCCTGAGTATCAGAGATGCGCCCGTTGAAGCGCTCCACCATGCCGTTCGTCTGGGGTGTCCTGGGCCTGGTCAGGCGATGCTCGATCCCCCGATCAGCGCAGAGGCGGTCGAACTCATACTTGCCGCTGGGATCACGGGCGTTCGAGTGGAACAGGCGGTCGGTGAACGCCTTGGCCGTTGTCCGTCAGGATGTGGGTAATTTTGATCGGTGTGGCCTTCTGCAGGCTGTCCAGGAAGCGCCGGGCGGTAGCAGCGGTCTTGTTCGGGTGGATCTGCACAAAGACCCAGCGTGTGGCGCGCTCGATCGCGACAAACAGGTAGCGGCGCCTGGAGTCGTCCGCCATCTGCGGCAGGTATTTCACGTCGATGTGGAAGCATCCGAGCTGCTTGAACGCTTTCTGTGCCGGCTTGGGCGTCTTGGGCTTGAGGTCGTTCAGGTTGCTGAGGCCATGACGGCGCAGGCAACGGTCCAGCCCGGAGCGGGAGACCTTGTCACACAGGAGCTCTCTCACCACCGCCAGCAGGTCATCCAGGGGCAGCAAAAGCTGTTTGCGCAGGTAGACGACGATGGCCTCCCGAGCGGGCGTCAGGTGCGTTTGCAGGCGGTGTGGCGTATGCGAGCGGTCTTCGGTACTGGAACGGCTGCGCCACTTGCGCACCGTGGCTTCACTGATGCCATACTGCCGGGCGGGCTCGCGGACCGGTTTGCTACTGCGCCAGCTCTTTGCGAATGGCGGGGGTGGTGCGTGCCTGTTTGTGCAAAGATACCACCATGTCGATGGGCCTCCCTGTGTCTCCTGGATCAATTGCTCGATGGCGCGATACATGACGTATAGAGCGACGAACCAAG
>JAXHUI010000082.1:0-6382 GCA_034189745.1 Pseudomonadota bacterium | reverse complement strand
CGTGGCCGATCTGCTGCAGACGATCGAATTCAAGGTGTTTGCCGGCCCCGCCAGGGACCCGAACGGCCGCGTGGCCGCCCTAAAAGTACCCGGTGGCGCCGAGCTGAGCCGCAAGATCATCGACGACTACACCCGCTTCGTCGGCATCTACGGCGCCAAGGGGCTGGCCTGGATCAAGGTCAACGAGCTGGAGAAAGGGGCCGAAGGGCTGCAGTCTCCCATCGTCAAGTTCCTGGGGGAAGCGGTGGCGATGCAGGTGATGGAGCGTGTGCAAGCCCAAAACGGCGATATCGTCTTTTTTGGCGCCGACAAGGCGAGCGTGGTCAACGAGGCGCTGGGGGCGCTGCGGATCAGGGTCGGGGAAGAGATGAACCTGATCGAGCGGGACTGGGCGCCTCTCTGGGTGGTCGATTTCCCGATGTTCGAAGAAAACAGCGACGGCTCCCTGACCGCACTCCACCACCCCTTCACCGCGCCGAGCTGCACGCCGGAAGAGCTTCTCGCCGCCCCCGAGGGTAAACTCTCCCGCGCCTACGACATGGTGCTCAACGGCACCGAGCTGGGTGGCGGTTCCATCCGTATCCACGATCAGGCGATGCAGAAAGCCGTGTTCAGGGTGCTGGGGATCTCCACCGAGGAGGCGGAGGAGAAATTCGGCTTCCTACTGGACGCGCTCAAGTATGGCGCACCGCCCCACGGCGGCCTGGCGTTTGGTCTCGACCGCCTGGTGATGCTGATGACCGGCTCCAGCTCGATTCGTGAAGTGATCGCCTTCCCGAAAACCCAGAGTGCCGCCTGTCTGCTGACCGACGCGCCGGGAGAGGTGAGTGCCGCTCAGCTGCGCGAGCTGAACCTCAGGCTGCGTAAAACCCCCTGACTCGATGGCGCGGGGCGAGCTGCGGCGGCGCCCCGTCCGATTACAAGCGATAGATCCGAGGATGTAGTATGGCAGGTCATTCCAAATGGGCTAACATCAAGCACCGCAAGGCGGCTCAGGACGCCAAGCGCGGCAAGATCTTCACCAAGCTGATCCGTGAGCTGACGGTTGCCGCCAAAGAGGGCGGTGGTGTTCCCGAAGACAACCCACGCCTGCGCGCCGCGGTGGACAAGGCGCTGGGCGCCAACATGAAGAAAGATACCATCGAGAAGGCCATTCAGCGTGGTGCCGGCGGGGGTGAGGGCGACAACTACGATCAGCTCACCTACGAGGGGTATGGCCCCAACGGGGTGGCCATTCTGGTCGAGTGCCTGACCGACAACGTCAACCGCACCGTCTCTCAGGTGCGGGCGGCCTTCAACAAGGCCGGCGGCAACCTGGGAACCAACGGCTCGGTCGCCTACCTGTTCGAGAAACGGGGCCAGATCAGCTTTGCCGATGGCGAGGATGAGGACGCGATCATGGAGGCGGCGCTGGAGGCCGGCGCCGATGATGTCGTCACCAATGAGGATGGCTCCATCGACGTGTTCGCCCCCTGGCAGGAGTTCATGGAGGTGAAGCAAGCGCTGCTGGAGGCCGGTTTCGAGCCGGTTTATGCTGAGGTTGGCATGATCCCCACCACCACGGTGGAGCTGGATCTGGAAGCCGGGCGCAAGGCGCTGAAGCTGATCGACGCGCTGGAGGATCTCGACGATACCCAAAACGTCTACCACAATGCCGAAATACCCGAGGAGGCGATGGAGTAAGCTCTCGCCCAGCCGACGAAACCGGGGTTCGCCCCGGTTTTTTGTGCAGGGGACGGGGGCAAACCGAGCGACGCGATGCTGATATTGGGAATAGATCCCGGCTCCAGAATTACCGGTTATGGTGTGATCCGTGTAGCGGGGCCGCAGATCGAATATGTGGCCAGCGGCTGTATCCGCATCAGCGGCGACGTACTGGCACAGCGACTGCAGCAGGTTTACGCTGGCGTGACTGAAGTGATCGAGCGCTATCAGCCGCAGGCGATGGCGATCGAGCAGGTGTTCCTCTCCCGCAACGTCGACTCGGCGCTCAAACTGGGGCAGGCGCGGGGGGTGGCGATCGTCGCCGGGGCGAACCGACGGCTACCCGTAGCCGAATACGCCGCGCGGCGCGTCAAACAGGCGGTGGTGGGTAATGGGGGCGCCGACAAGGCGCAGGTGCAACAGATGGTGATGCACCTGCTGAAACTGCCGGGGCTGCCGCAGGCGGACGCGGCGGATGCACTGGCCATCGCCCTCTGCCATGCCCACACCTGCGCGGGCCAGATTCAGCAAGCGCGTGGCAACACGACCGGGCGCTGGCGTTACCGATAGAGTATGGAGATGCAAACCGCGTGATAGGACACCTCAGAGGTCGAATTCTGGACAAGCAGCCCCCCTGGGTGGTGGTGGAGGTCAACGGTATCGGCTATGAGATCGAGGCCTCGATGAACACCTTCTACACCCTGCCGGCGGTGGGGGAGGAGGTGGCGCTGCACACCCATTTTGTGGTGCGCGAGGATGCCCAGTTGCTGTACGGCTTTGTCGATCAGCAGGAGAAACTGCTGTTCCGCTCGCTGATCAAGGTCAACGGTGTCGGCCCCAGACTGGCCCTTCTGATCCTCTCCGGCATCAGCGCCGCTGAGTTCATCCGCAGTGTCCACAACGAAGATACCAGCGCACTGGTACGGGTGCCCGGAGTGGGCAAAAAGACCGCCGAGCGGCTGATCGTCGAGATGAAAGACCGCCTCGGCCCGCTGCGCTTGCCGGTCATGGACCCGTTTCCGGCGGAGGGGGAGCAGCCGGAAGCGGTACCGCCCGCCGCGGCGGATCATCGCCTGGAGGCGGAGAGCGCCCTGATCGCACTGGGCTACAAACCGCCCCAGGCCACGCGCGCCATCGAGCAGGCGCGCCAGGCCCTGGGAGAGGAGGCGGCCACCGAGGCGCTGATCCGCCACGCCCTGCGCACAATGGTTGGTTGAGGCAGTTGACATGAAAATCGAGGCAGATCGTTTTATCACCCCGACGGCGATGCCGGCGGAGGAGGCTCAGGATCGGGCCATTCGTCCCAAACGGCTGGAAGACTACGCCGGGCAGCCGGTGGTGCGCGAGCAGATGGAGATTTTCATCCGCGCGGCGCGCAATCGCAATGAAGCGCTGGACCACACCCTGATCTTCGGCCCCCCCGGCCTTGGCAAGACCACGCTGGCCAACATCATCGCCCATGAGATGGGGGCGCAGATCCGCTCCACCTCGGGGCCGGTACTGGAGAAAGCCGGCGATCTGGCCGCGCTGCTGACCAATCTGGAAGCCGGTGACGTACTTTTTATCGATGAAATCCATCGCCTTAGCCCCAACGTGGAGGAGGTGCTCTACCCCGCCATGGAGGATTACCAGCTGGATATCATGATCGGCGACGGCCCGGCGGCGCGTTCAATCAAGCTGGACCTGCCCCCCTTTACCCTCGTTGGGGCGACCACCCGAGCGGGTCTGTTGACCTCACCGCTGCGCGACCGCTTTGGCATCGTACAGCGGCTGGAGTACTACTCGGTGGAGGATCTGACCGGCATCGTGATGCGCTCAGGCGAGCTATCGGGCACCCAGGTCGATCTGGCGGGCGCGCGCGAGGTGGCAAGGCGTTCCCGGGGTACGCCCCGCATCGCCAATCGGTTGCTGCGCCGGGCGCGTGATTTCGCCGAGGTGAAGGGGGATGGCCGCATCACCCGGGAGATCGCCGATCTGGCCTTGAACATGCTCAAGGTGGATGAACGCGGCTTCGACCACATGGATCGCCGGCTGCTACTGGCGATGATCGAGAAATTTGGTGGCGGACCGGTGGGGGTCGACAGTCTGGCGGCGGCGATCAGCGAGGAGCGTGACACCATCGAGGATGTGTTGGAGCCCTATCTGATTCAGCAGGGATTCATGATGCGCACGCCGCGGGGGCGCGTCGTCACCGATCACGCCTATCTCCACTTCGGCATCGAACGATCTGACTGAGATCGATGGGAAAAAGGTTTCCCGCCCCGGTGCGACTAGCTGACAGGGATCAATCCGAGTTGCCTGTTGGCCATCCACAATGGCGGAAAAACCGATAAAGGGGACCATCGCCATGGCGGCGGCACTGAACCATCGTGAGCTGGAAAGCCTCTCCCGGGAGCTGCACCAACTGCTGACCTCTGTGCAGGAGGAGGTTCGCGCTGAGCTGCATGAGATCGAGCATCTCCGCCAGCTGCTCACATCGACGCCGTCCGGGCGGCCCGAGGCGGAACGGGAGATTGCCGCCCGGCTGGAACTGGAGCATTTGCGCCATCATCTCGACCTGATCGCCCGATGCAATGAGGCGTTGGAGCGGATCAATCGCGGCAGCTACGGGCGCTGCCTTCGCTGCGAGGAGGTGATCGAGCTGAACCGCCTCAGAGCCGATCCGCTCACGGATTACTGCCTGAACTGCCGGGAGTAGCGCCGGGCGCGATCCTGCCGGGCCGCTCATCGCCGGGGTGGCTTCGCAACCGGGCGCGCGCTTGCTCTCCCGTTGCACCGCCCCACTTGTATTACACTCGGCGGCTGCTATTGTTGTTCGCTATCTCTCATCTGATCAGGTCAACGGCATGCCGTTTCACTGGCCCCTACGTGTCTACATGGAGGATACCGACCCGGGCGGTATCGTCTATTACGTCAACTATCTCAAGTTCATGGAGCGGGCGCGCACCGAGCTGCTGCGCCACTGTGGCGGATCTCAGCGGGCGCTGCTGGCGGCGGAGATCCTGCTGGTCGTAACCCGCGCCGATTGTCGCTACCTCAGCCCGGCTCGACTGGACGATGAGCTTCTGGTGGAGGTGTCCCTGCAACGGGCGAGCGGGGTGCGGGTCTGCTTTCAACAGCGTATAATCCGCCGGCCGGACGCCCGCCTGCTATGCGAGGCCGAGGTGGAGGTCGCCTGTGTGCGCGCCTTTGATATGCGGCCGAGGCGATGGCCCGATCGCCTGCTGGAAGCGATGCAAACCATCACCGGGTCACTGCCTGTTGCCGAGGAGAAATAATGGAAGGCAAACTGCCGATGTGGAGTCTCGTCGCCAATGCGACCGTGACTGTTCAAGTTATCATGCTGTTACTGTTTCTGGCCTCCTTTATCTCCTGGGTGATGATCTTTCAGCGCCACCAGGTGCTGCGCAAGGCACACCGCTCCATGCGCCAATTCGAGGATCGCTTCTGGTCCGGGGTCGATCTGGCGCAACTGTTTCGCGATGTCAACCAGTCGCCCAACCCGGCCTGCGGGGTGGAAAACATTTTTCGTGCCGGGTTGCAGGAGTTCACCCGCCTGACCCAGAAAACCACCCGCGAACCGGATGTGGTGATGAACGGGGTGCAGCGTGCCATGCGCGTTGCCATGGCGCGTGAAGAGGAAAAGCTCGAGCGCCATCTGCCGTTTCTCGCCACGGTGGGCTCCACCGCGCCCTACATGGGGCTGTTTGGTACCGTGTGGGGGGTGATGAACGCCTTCCGCGGATTGGCCACGGTGCAGCACGCGGCGATCTCCGTGGTGGCGCCCGGCATCGCCGAGGCGCTGATCACCACGGCGATGGGGCTGTTTGCGGCGATACCGGCGGTGGTGGCCTATAACCGCTACACCTCTCAGGTGGACTCGCTGTTGAGTAACTACGAAACCTTTGCCGATGAGTTTTCCAGTATTCTCTATCGGCGTGTCCACTCCGTCTGAGGTCTGATCTATGGATTGGCGTCCGCGCAAGCAGCGTAAGATCAACGCGGAGATCAACGTGGTCCCCTATGTGGAGGTGATGACCGTACTGTTGGTCATCTTTATGCTCACCTCGCCCATGCTCACCCAAGGGGTGGATGTCAATCTGCCGCAAGCCGCTGCCGATCCGGTGGAGGTGGAAGATGAGGAGCCGCTGATCGTGACGGTCGATCGTGAAGGGCAGTACTACATCAACGTGGGGGGAGATGACCGGGTGCCCGTCAGCCGCGAGGAGGTGGCCAGCCGTGTCGGCAAGGTACTGGCCAGTGCGCCGCGCAAGCTACTGCTGGTGCGGGGGGACCGCGATGCCAGTTACGATCAGGTGGTACAGCTGATGGTACTGCTGCAGCAGGAAGGTGCTACCAGCATTGGCCTGGTGACGGAATAGCCCGTGGAGATGCGCAGCTATATCGTGCCTGTTTTGCTGGCGTTTCTGGTGCATGCGGCCGCGTTTTTGCTGATCAGCATGAACTGGGATCAGCCCGCGCAACCAACCCGCTCGCTGCCGCGTCATATTCAGGCCAAGATGATAGATCTCGAGGCGCTGGCACGGCAGCGGGCCGAGCGGGAGCAGATGGCGCGCCAGCAGGCGGAGCAGCAGCGCAAGGCTGAACAGGCGCGTAAGCTGCGCGAGCGGGAGCAGGTGGAGCAGCGTCAGCAGGCGCTGGCGCGCAAACAGGCGGA
>JAXHUI010000081.1:0-6589 GCA_034189745.1 Pseudomonadota bacterium | reverse complement strand
GCCTGTTTCAGTGTCAACCGTTTTTTCGTTTGTTTTTCACCGCCTTGGCAGCGAAAACAACGCGCGGTCAGCGCTGATGAGGGGGCGTATTCTACAGCGATCGGATCGGGTGTCAACTACCTGCGCGACGTTTCAACCGCCGGCAACCCAACCGCTGGCAACGTAGTGCTGAATATCGACCAGCTCCACCGCCCCCGGGTCGATCGGTTCACTGAAAAAGTTGCCTGCCACCCGCGCAAAACGTTCCGGTCCGTCCGTGACCAAAAAGGTCAGGCTGCCTTGCATTTCCGCGTTATTCAGCTGTGTGCTGGCCGCCAGCCGTCGCCTCACCGCCTCGGCCGTCGTTTGGGCCGAGTCGACCAGCTGAATGCCCTCACCGGCCACCGCGGCTATCGCCTTCCTCAACGCCGGAAAATGGGTGCAGCCCAAAACCAGTGTATCCAGTGGTGCCAGATGATCGCTCAGCAGCAGGGGGTGCAGGCAGCGCGCCACGATCTGCTCCACCAGCTCCCCCTCATGCCACCCCTCCTCTGCCAGGGCGACGAAGAGCGAACAAGCCTGGGCGCGCACGCAGGCCTCCGGTCGCAGCCGCAAAATGGCTTGTTGATAGGCCTGATTGTGGGTGGTGCTCTCGGTGGCGATGACCCCGATCTGCCCCTGCCGGCTGGCACGGCAGGCCGCTTCCGCTCCCGGTTCGATCACGCCCAGCACGGGCAGCTCCGGGTAGAGGCGTTGCAGATGTTCCAGCGCCATGGCCGAGGCGGTGTTGCACGCCACTACGATCGCCTTGAGCTGGCGGCTGGCAAGGGCGCGTACCGCCTGTTCGGCGTATCGGCGCACCGATAGTGCGCTTTTGGTGCCGTAGGGCACCCGGGCGGTATCTCCGAGATAGATCAAATGCTCTGCAGGCAGTGCCTGCCGAAGCGCGTTGAGGACGGTCAGCCCTCCCACGCCGGAGTCGAACACGCCGATCGCATATTCCGCCCGCGGCTTTGCCGCCTCAGCCATTGCGTTGCGCCCGTTTTTTGGCTCTGTGTTTGAGCGTTTTGATATGCTGGCGGTTGCGCTCTTTTTTCGCTTGCTGGCGGGGGCTCAAGCTATTTTTGCGCCCCGCAAAGGGGTTATCGCCGGTACGGAACTCAAACCGGATCGGCGTCCCCCGTACTTTCAGGTACTTGCTGAAGCGATTTTCGAGATAGCGCTTGTATGCCCCGGGCAGCGCATCGGTCTGATTGCCATGCACCACGATGATCGGCGGATTAGAGCCGCCCTGATGGGCGTAACGCAGCTTGATGCGGCGCTGGTTGACCATCGGTGGCTGGTGATCGGCCACCACATCTTGCAGCAATCGGGTCAACTGATTGGTGGACCATTTCGCCATCGCCGAGTCGAAGGCTTCATTGACCGATAGATAGAGATCGCCAACACCGGAGCCGTGCAGGGCGGAGATGAAGTGAATCCGGGCGAACGATGCAAACGCCAGCTTGCGCTCCACCTGGGCCTTCACCTCGGCGCGCTGGTCCGGGCTCATGCCATCCCATTTGTTCAGGGCGATCACCAACGCCCGGCCGGCGTCGATGACGAATCCCAACATGCTCAGGTCCTGTTCGGTAACCCCTTCGCGGGCATCGATCACGCTGATGACGACATTCGCATCCTTGATCGCTTGCAGCGTCTTGACGATGGAGAACTTCTCCACCGCCTCCTTGATGTTTTTGCGCCGCCGCACGCCGGCGGTGTCGATCAGGATATATTTTTGTCCATCCCGCTCATAGGGGATGTAGATGCTGTCGCGGGTCGTGCCGGCCTGGTCGAAGACCACCACCCGCTCCTCACCCAGCATCCGGTTTACCAGCGTCGATTTGCCCACGTTCGGACGCCCGATCACGGCGATCCGTATGTTGTCTTTATAGGCCGCTCTGGCTCTCTCTTCGCCACCCTCTTCTTCCTCGGGTATAAAGGGTGCCAGCACCTCCTCGATCAGCTGACTGACACCACGGCCATGTGAGGCGGCGATGGCCACCGGCTCCCCCAGCCCCAGCGCGTGAAAATCGGCCATCGCCGTATCCGGGTCGATGCCGTCGGTCTTGTTCACCACCAGCCAGCAGGATTTGCTGTTGCGCCGCAGATGGTCGGCGATCAGCTCGTCAGCCGGGTTGAGGCCCGCACGACCATCCACCAGGAACAGCACCACGTCCGCCTCGTCGATCGCCAACATCGACTGTGCCGCCATCCGCTGATCGATGCCGGCCTCATCCCCGGAGATACCTCCGGTATCGATCACGATGTAATCACATTCGCCCACCCGGCCCTCGCCATACTTGCGATCCCGGGTCAGCCCCGGCAGGTCGGCAACAAGTGCATCACGCGAGCGGGTCAAGCGGTTGAACAGGGTGGACTTGCCAACATTGGGACGACCAACCAGTGCGATTACGGGCAACATAGGATTTCACCTGAAAACAACACGGCGGCCACTGTGCGTGACAGCGACCGCCGAAAATGGACGCGCAGGTCCGGGTTATTTGAATTTCAGCGCCGTCAGACGACCGTCATTGCTGAGGACATAGAGCACACCATCGCGCACCAGCAGATCACTCTGCACGCCGGATGAGCTGACCCGGTAACGGGCGGTAAAGTGGCCATCCACCTGGGACATGGCGTGCAGATACCCCTCCGCATCGGCGGTGAGCACGGCGTTGCCCAATACGGCCGGCGTGGTCAGGCGGCGGTACTGCAGACTATCCTGTAGCCAAACGCTGGCACTATTACGCGCATCGAACGCGTACACATGGTCTTTCTCCGAGATCGCATAGATGTTGCCAAAACCGCCGGCAAGCCCGCGGTAGGTGGAAAAATCCTGACTCCAGACGATCTGCCCGTTGGCGGGATTGAGCGCCACCAGCCGCCCTTGATAACTGCCGACATAGACAAGCCGATTGTATACCAGTGGCCTACCATCGATATCGACAATCCGTTCGAGCTCGGAGCGTCCCTCGGCCAGTGCCACCCGCTGCTCCCACACGGGCCGCCCGGTGGCGTTCTCGACCGCAACCATTTTGCCATTGGCGAAACCCGCCAGAGTGAGGTCCGCCGCCACGATGGGGGCGCTGGTGCCACGCAGGCTCAGGCGGGGGATCTGGCTGTCATAACTCCAGCGCAGCTTGCCGCTGGCGACATCGAGGGCGGTGATCTTGCCATCGAGCTGCTGCACCACGACCAGTTCGCTGTTCATCTGCGGCTGAGAGATCACCTCCGAGGAGGCCTGATAGCGCCAGCGCTCACTGCCATCTGCGGTGTCGAAGGCGATCACCTCCCCCGACTCCTTGGCCAGCACCACGATACCGTTGCCGGCGCCGACCCCCCCCCCGATCGGGGTGTTCAGCTCGACCCGCCAGTTGATGCGCCCCGATGCCAGATCCGCGGCAACGAGGTCACCCTCGGCGTTGGCGGCAAAGATCTGTTGCCCATCGATGGAGGGGACCAGCTGGTGGAACTTGCTGCCGAGGCTACCACCGGTACTCAGGCTCCACAGCGGTTGCAGCTCCTGTTCCGCCTGAAACTCCACCAGCGGATTGGGTTCGACGGTTTCTTCGCTGCTGAAGATACCACAGCCGGAAAGCGACAGGCCCACGGCGATTGCCCCGGCGGTTTTCAGCCAATACCTCATGCATCCGCCCCCGCAAGATCATCCCGCTTCATCTTCAGAAGCGGACGCTGTTGTGCCCCGCCACCCAACTCCAGGGCGCGATCATAGGCCGCGACAGCTTCGTTCAGCTGGCCTTTGTCGGCATACAGATCGCCCAACAGCTCCTGGTAGCGCACCTCGTAACTGCCCGCATCGGTATGTTGCAACAGATCGATGGCCCCATCCCGATCCCCCTGCTGGGCCAACAGCATCGCCTTGCGCAGGGTGGCGACGCGGACGAGATCATCGGTCTCTTCTGCGCGTTCAAGCACCCAATCCAGCTGTTCGAGCGCGCGTTCGATCTCGCCATGGTTGACCGCCAGCGCCGCCATCATCAGGGCGGCATAGCGGGCGTAGGTGGAATCAGCATGGTCGGAACGAAGCTGCTCACTCAGATGGGTCGCCGTGGCGTACTGCGCCGCGTTGGCGCCACCGGCGGAGAGCTGCACGGCCTCGGTCAGATTCTGATAGAGAACCGAGGCGTTGGCTGCCTTCTGCTCCTGAGTGCTCTGCCACCCCTTCCAGCCGAGGACGATCGCTACCGCGAGGGCGACCCCCACCACCAGCGCCTTGCCGTTCTCTTGCCACCACTGTTTGAGCGCCTGTACCTGCTCTTCTTCGGTCCGCAATTCTGCCACTATCCACTCCTGCCAAATTGACCCGTTCAAGCACCCCTCAACGGGTGAAAATCTGTTTCAGCTGATCTGTCAGTCGATCCGTGTCGAGATCATATATCGTCTGCTCCCGATACCAAAGCGAGGCCTGCAGCTGATCCGGTTCGGTGCGCTTCAGGAGCGCTATCGCCGTCGCCCCGCTCTGGCGAGCCTTGGCGGCGATGTTTTTCACCCCGGCACAGTGGGTTCGGATCCGCAGCCCCGGTATGCTCCGACGGAGCTGTTCGGCCAGCAAAATCAGCTCGGCCTGCAGCCCTTTTTGCTCCGCCGCCAGGTAGAGATCGAAGCTCTGGCGCACCTGCTCGGGCACCCGTTCGAGGGTTTCAAGCAGCAGGATCAGCCGCTCGACCCCCATGGCAAAACCCACCGCCGGCGTCGGTTTTCCGCCCAGCTGTTTGACCAGACCATCGTAACGTCCACCGGCACACACCGTCCCCTGCGCCCCCAGCTGGTCGGTCACCCACTCGAACACGGTTTTGCAATAGTAGTCCAGCCCCCGTACCAGATAGGGGTTCAGCTCATACTTTACCCCGGCGGCATCCAGTATCGCGCACAGTTGCTCGAAGTCGGCGGCGGATTCCTGATCGAGATAGTCGCTCAGCACGGGTGCCTGACGGAGCAGGTCACGGGTTCCCTCCTCCTTGGAGTCGAGAATCCGCAGCGGGTTGGTTGCCAGCCGCCGCCGGCTGTCCTCATCCAACCGTTCGATATGCCGGTTCAGGTACTCCACCAGCGCACTGCGATACCGCGCGCGCGCCTCGTTGCTGCCCAGCGAGTTCAGTTGCAGCGTGACCGCCTGTTCCAGCCCCAGCTGGCGCCACAACTCGGCGCTCAGCAGGATCAGTTCGGCATCGATATCCGGCCCGGCCATGCCGAACGCTTCCACCCCCACCTGATGAAACTGACGGTAGCGCCCCTTCTGCGGCTTTTCATAGCGGAACATCGGCCCCTGGTACCAAAACCGCTGGGTCTGGTTGTAGAGCAGGCCGTGCTCTTCACCGGCACGCACACAGCAGGCGGTGCCCTCGGGCCGCAAGGTGAGACTTTCGCCGTTGCGATCGGCAAAGGTGTACATCTCTTTCTCGACGATGTCGGTCACCTCCCCGATGGAGCGCTTGAACAGGTCGGTCTGCTCCACCACCGGCATCCGAATCTCCCCATAACCGTAACGGGCGAGTACATCTTTTACCGTGTTTTCAAGATACCGCCAAACCGGTGTCTGGTCGGGCAGAATGTCATTCATGCCGCGAATGGCTTTGATTTTGCGCAAAACGTCAGCTTTCCTGTGTCCGAGAGAGTGGGTGGAAACGTGTCAAAGCGGTAGGCTGAAGCGGGCGATATTGTCCTTGCTCAGGGTGGCAAGGTCGATCGGCTCCCCCTGATAGCTAAATCGCTGCACCGCATCGGCCCGGCCGATCACCACCGCCAGCGTGGCGTCACTCTCGAACGCGAGTGATTGGCCCGCCTGAGCTACGCCGTTGAACAGTGTGCGCCCGCCCACCTCACGGATGCTGATCCAGCACTCATCGCTGAAGGTCACCTCGACGGCGTTGGCAGCGACGACCGAGGGCTCATCCGGCCCAACCGCCGCCGCGCGCTCGGAGGTGGCGGCTACCGGCTCCTCCGGCGGCGACGGGGGGGGCGGGTCGATCCCAGCGGACGGCGTCTCCTCGGCGACCATCGCATCTGGCACCGGCGCGCCCCCCTGCTCGATCCCGCCGATTTCCGGCGCGGCCTGACCGGGGCGGGGCAGAACCACGGTATTGCCATCGCTGGTTTCTATCGAAAACGGCCCGCTACCCAGCGGTTCCCGCTCGGCGGTGGTGAACCCCTGCTGGGTTTGCCACCACCAGATACTGGCGGCGATCAACGCCAGGATGAAAAGCCAGCTGCCAATTCTGAGCAGCGGATGCCCCTGGCGGCGGCCCGGCGCGGTGGAGACGGTGCCGATCGCTTTTACCGTTCCGGTTGTCTGGATGTTGCCGCTGGCATGGTTGTAGCCGGCCACCATCGCATCCGCATCGAGCTTGAGTAATTTGGCGTAGGAGCGGATGTAGCCGCGCGAGAAAACGGGATCGGACAGATACCCCAGGTCTCCATTCTCGATCGCCTGCACAACCGCTTTGGACAAGTTCAGCTGCCTGCACACCTGTTCGATGGTGAGCCCCTGCTGCTCACGGGCCCGAACGAACCGATCCGCCGGAAATTCGCGGGGGGTGGTATCTGACTG
>JAXHUI010000080.1:0-6620 GCA_034189745.1 Pseudomonadota bacterium | reverse complement strand
CTTCGCTCGCCATGGTCAGGCTGTCCTGGGTCACCAACACCCGCTCGGCGGCGGCGAGGAAGGGGTGCACCACCTTTTTGGGGGCGCGGTTATAGCACACCAACTCTGCCACCACCGCCGGATCGAGCTGCTGCGACAGCATCTGCTCAACCTCCGGCGGGGTCCGCCGCGAGGTGGTGATCAACCAGCGAATCCCCCGCTCCGCCGCCAGCCGGTTGATGCCCGCCACCAGCCCCTGCCAGTCGGCCTCGCTGTAGTGGTGGCTGCGGCTGTTCCCCCCGATCAGCAGCGCCCAGCAGGGCGGTGGCGGCGGGTCACCGTGCCAGTAGGCCCGTCCGGCCGCCGCCACCCGCTGCGGCGTCACCGTATTGGGAATCAGGCCGCTGACCAGGGAGGGAACGTGAAAGGAGCGCCTGACCGGGGTGATGATGAGGTCGAACCAGCGGTCGGGAAAGGGCTCGGGTACCCCCACGAACAGGTTCGCCGCCCGATAGCGCCGCTTCAGCACCAGGCTGGCGAAGGCGCTTTTTCCGCCACTGGAGATGATCAGGTCGGGCAAAGGGTTGGGCGCCCGTTCCAGGGGGCTGCTCAGGCGCAGGCAGAGCGCATTCAGCCAGGGCCAGGGGAGCGCGATCAGCCGCCGCATCGGGCCACGGCAGAAGCCCGGCAGCCGGTTGTGGAGCGTTACCCGCTGCACCCGCACCGCGATCCCCTGCCGCTCCAGTAGTTGTACCACCCCCAGGGATTGGGCCCGGTGACCGGGAGAGCCTTCGTCGAGAATGAGCAGATCGAGCGCCATTCTAGCGGGGGCTCCCGGCGCTGGCCTCGGCCTCATCCCAGATCCGCTGAATCCACCGCGCCGGGCGGATGCTTTTGTAGAGCTTTTTGTACCACCGTTTCACCGGCCAGCGCCCCCGCACCGCGTCGTGGGGGTTGGGGTCGCCCGGAAACGCCACCACTCTGGCCTGCGCCGGCAGTCGCGGCTCCCGCCAGAGGCGGGCGGGCCAGCCCGGTACGCAGTGGGTCTTGAACAGCACGCACCACTCATCCGGCCAGAACTCGAGCTCCCTGACGGTGCGGGAGATGTAGGTTTGAGAGTTGCGATAGCGCTGAAAAACGCTCTCCTGATTGGCGATCAGATGGTCGTACAGGTAGGCATCGGCCCCCACCCGGAACCGATAGACCGAGGTGTTCCCGATCCCCCTGCCCGGCTGGGTCCAGTTCTGCATCACCACAAAGTTTTTTTCCGGCCGGTATGCGAAGAAAGGGTCCAGGCTGGCGGTGACCACCACATCCAGGTCGAGGTAGAGCCAATCGCCCGTCAGTCCAAACAGGTGTTCGCTCTCCCTGTACAGGGTCAATTTGCGCCAACCCAGTCGGCACTGGGGTTCGGGCAGATCGATCGTGGGGCAGTCGTGGCACTCCACCTCTTCCCGCACCCCCGCGGTGTCATCGGTGAGACAGACGAAGCGGATCGGCCCCGTCAGGTTGTGGCGTACCATGGCGTAGAGCCGGTTCACATATTCGGGACCGTAGAGGGTGCCCCACTTCATGCAGATTATCTGTTTCATCGTTTCTACCAATCAGGGCGTTATCACTGGGCTCGAGAGCGGGTCAGGGAGCGATCGGAGCCCCATCCCTACCTCCAGCACCTTTCGATGAACGACGCTCGCTTCCAAAACCCATACGCCGAGTGGGCCACATCCTCCGGGTCCGGCTTGCCATGGAAGACCACGATGGCGGCTTCCTTCGGCAGCGGCGTGTCCATCCAGTCCGGCGCCTTCAGGCCGAGCCGCCCCAGCCCCATTTTCTCCAGCGGGCGAAACGCCTTCGATTGCAGGCTCTTTTTGTAGGAGACGATTTTATCCGCCGGCCAGGTGGTGGCCTCGGGGACGCAGGCGAAAATCCACTCCTGATCGCCCTCGAGCTCGCGCATGATCGCCTCCTGCCGGGCCTGGAAACGCTCCCAGATTTGGGCGTACCGCCCGATGGGAAAGCGCATCACCGAGCTGTTCCACATCGGCTTGCGCGACCAGTTGCGAATGATGACGAACGCCCCCGGCTGCTCGACCAGAAAATCGATATTGCCCGTGATCACCAGATCCAGATCCAGATAGATCATCTCCCCCTCGAGAGCGAAAAAGTCGCGTTGAAACAGCGACAATTTGTACCACCAGCCGGTCAGCGCCCCGCTTTGCAGCGGCAGGTGCTCGATCCCCGACGCCAGCCCCGCCGCGTCCTCGGTCAGGCAGTGGAAGCGGAAGGGGTGGCTCAGGTTGCGTTTCACCATGCGATAGAGGCGGTTCACATAGTCGGCGGAGTACTTGCTCCCCCACTTCAGGCAAACGACATGGACTGGCTTGCTCATACCGACTCCGCGGGCAGGCTGGAGAGCTCGAGATAGCAGGCGAGGGTCTGCTCCAGCATGGTTTG
Organism: Pseudomonadota bacterium; assembly: GCA_034189745.1. Taxonomy (GTDB): domain Bacteria; phylum Pseudomonadota; class Gammaproteobacteria; order Pseudomonadales; family Balneatricaceae; genus Marinobacterium. Next base: position 4,187 of record JAXHUI010000080.1, on the reverse strand, counting down.
TTTCAAAAAGGGCACCGGCCCGATCGGCCCCGGCGCCTGCAGCAGGCGGGCGACCACCTCGACCAGCCGGCGCCGATCCGACAGCGGTACCCGCCCCTGCGGGAACACCGAGTGCAGTATCTCACCGACCCCGCCATGGTCATAGCCCACGACCGGGCGCCCCAGGCTGAGCGCCTCCGCCACCGTGCGGCCGAAGGATTCCGGCTGGGTCGACAGGGAGAGCACCAGGCTGGAGGCGGCGTAAATGTCACGCATATCAGTTCGTGCGCCGGTGAAAAGCACCGTATCGCTCAGCCCCAGCGCCGCCACCTTCTGCCGCAGCGCTTGGGCGTACTCGCGCCGTTTGGGGTCCACCCCGCCGACGATCACCCCTTTGACCTCGAGCCCCCGCGCGCGCAAGGCCCGGATCAACTCGATGAAATCGTGGTGCCCCTTGAGCCGGGTCAGCCGCCCCGGCAGGGTCAGAACGGTCGCTCCGCGCAGTTGGGGGAACTGCGCCCACCAGCGCGCTTGCCACTGCTCCGAGGGTTGGTAGCCCCGGGGGAACTCGTTCGGATCGATGCCGCGGTAGATCAACCGGATCCGGGCTGGATCGACCTTCGGGTAATGGTCGCTGAGGTAGCGCCGAACGGTCTGGGAAACGGCGATCACCCGCTCCCCCTTGCACATGACGCCGCTGTAGCCGCTTACCGAATAGAGGCCATGGACCGTTGTCACCAGCCGCGGCCTCGCCTCGGCCGGCAGCCCCCGCCACGCCAGCCAGCACACCCAGGCGGGCATGCGCGAGCGCAGATGGAGTATCGCGGGGCGCTCACGCCGCAACAGCCGCCGCAGCGCCCAGAGATGGCGCAAGGTGAAGGGGGACTTGCGACCGATATCCAGCTGCAGGTGGCGGCTGCCCTCCCGCTCCAGCTGCTCCACCATGCCCCCGCCGGCGGACAACACCAGCGATTGGTGCCCCTGCTCGACGAGATAGCGGGCCACCTCCAGGGTGCCTTTCTCGACCCCGCCCCCCTCCAGGGCGGGGACCACCTGCAACACTTTCACCCGCACCCTCCCCGCCGATGCTCGTCGGCGTGGTCATCGATCACCGGCTGGCGCTCCTGACTCAGCCGCAGAGCGATGAAGCCAACCACCACAAACAGGATGATCTTTTCCGGGTGTTTGAGCGCCACCTCGGTGAGGCTGAAAACGGCGAAAGCGAGCGTGAGGCTGAGCAGCAGGGCGCCGCAACGGGCCTGCCCGATCCGCCCCGATCGCATCAGCCGCACCCCCTTCACCGCCGGAGCGATCAGCAGCGTCAGCAGCGCCGCCAACCCTACCACACCGCGCATAGCCAGCTCCTGTAGATATTGGTTGTGGGCATGGGTGGTGGGTTGATGCTCACTCAAGATGGCGGGAAAGCGACCACTGGCCGACCACGCTTTTTTGAGCTGCTGAAAACGCTCGTCACCCACCCCGAACAGCGGATGTTCCGCTGCAACCGCCAGCGAGAAGCGCCACAGCAAAATGCGAAATCCCATCGAGGTCAGATAGGTTTGGTCACTGTTCTCCTGTTTTGACAGTAGCCCAACCTCCTGTTGTGTTTCATAAAAACGGTCGCGGGTGGTCTCGGAGGTGGCCGCCCAGGAGAGGATCAGCACCAGCGCCACCAGCAGGGTCACCCCCAGGGGCACGCTGCCCAACCGGTTGCGCACCAGGAAATAAAGCAAAAGAGGAACCAGTAACAGATAGGCGATCGCCACCCCGCGGCTCTGGGTCATCAAGGTGGCCGTTAGAAACGCCAGCGCGGCCAGCCACAACGCCATCGACAGGCGTGCCCGGCCGTTGCCCGCAGCCAGATAGGCACAGAGTACCGACATGGAACAGGTGAACATCCCCAAAAAGATCGGGTTGGTAAAGCCGCCCAGCCGCCCCCCCCACTGCGCCCGGCCCACCCCGAACACCATCAGCAGAACCACCTCCACCGCGGCGATGAGGCAGAGCCCCATGACCACGCCGGCAGAGAGGCGCACCACGGCGGCACAATAGAGAAACACCACCCCCACCAGAAAGCTGTTGATGGTGCTCATAAAGCCATCGTTTATCAGATAGGAGAGCAGCAGCACCGCCGTGTAGAGCAGCGCCGGGTAGAGCAGGGACGCCATGCCACCCGCGCCCCACGCTCTCCTTTGCCAGCGCAGTGCCAGGCAGAGCAGGCTGGCCACCACCATCAGCCCCTTGATCTGGCTATCTCCCAGTGCGGAGAAAAACATCACGTTCAACACATAGGCCAACACGGCGTACACGGCCAGAGTGGCCAGTAGCGCCAGGTCAACCCTGCCGGCGCGGATCGTCGTCAACAAACGCATTCACAACCTCAGGTCGACTTGATCAGCCGGCAGCACATATTTCAGGTCATAGAGCACATGCTCTTTTTTGCCCCACCGGCGCACGGCGGCCGCCCCCAGGCGATGAAACTCGGCGTGCGCCACCGTCAACATGATGCCGTCATACTGCCCGCTTTCCGGCTGCGCCACAGGCCGAATGGCGTACTCCGCCTCGGCCTCATCTGGATCGGCCCAGGGGTCATACACATCCACCCTGGCGCCATACCCCTCCAGCGCCCGGATGATATCGATCACCCGGGTGTTGCGCAGATCGGGGCAGTTCTCCTTGAAGGTCAGCCCCAGAATCAGGATACGTCCATCCGCCACGTGGATGCGCCGGCGCAGCATCGCCTTGACCAGCTCATCGGCCACATAGGCGCCCATGTTGCTGTTGATCCGGCGGCCCGCCAGAATCACATCGGGGATATAGCCCGCCGCCTGCGCCTTGTAGGTCAGGTAGTAGGGGTCGATGCCGATACAGTGCCCACCCACAAGCCCGGGGCGGAACGGCAGGAAGTTCCACTTGGTGCCGGCGGCCTGCAGCACCTCTTCGGTGTCGATGCCGAGCCGGTTGAAGATGATCGCCAGCTCATTGACCAGCGCGATATTCAGATCCCGCTGGGTGTTCTCGATCACCTTGGCCGCCTCGGCCACGCGGATGCTGCTGGTTTTGTGGGTGCCCGCGGTGATGATCCCGGCGTAGAGCCGATCCACCAGCTCGGCCACCTCCGGGGTGGAGCCGGAGGTCACTTTTTTGATGGTGGCAAGCCGGTTCACCTTGTCCCCCGGGTTGATCCGCTCCGGGCTGTAACCGGCAAAAAAATCCCGGTTGAGCACCAGGCCCGAGACCTGTTCGATCACCGGAATGCACTCCTCCTCGGTGGCACCGGGGTAGACCGTCGATTCATAGATGACGATGTCGCCTGGGCCGATCACCTCCCCCACCGTTCTGGAGGCGCTGAGCAGCGGCGTCAAATCCGGCTGTTTCTGCCCGTTGATGGGGGTCGGCACGGTGACGATATAGACGTTGCAACCGCGCAGATCTTCCGGGTCGTCGCTGAAGCGAAGCTGCTCGGCGGCGGCCAGCGCCTCCGTCGAGACCTCCCGGGTCTGATCCACCCCCGAGCGCAGCGCCGTGATCCGCCGTCGATCGATATCGAACCCCACCACCGGCCACCGCAGGCCAAACTCCACCGCCAGCGGCAGCCCCACATAGCCAAGGCCGATGATGCCCAGACGCACCTGATCCAGTGAGATCAGTTTCATATCCATCCTCTTTCGAGCAGCGCCGCCGCGCAGCGCTCCGCCTCATTGAACGCGGTTGCGGTCGCGCCCAGCCCGGTCAGCGACCAGTCCGGTGCGTACGCCACCCGCCCCTGCGCCGCCAGCCGCTCGAGCCCGCGCCGCATCCGGTTGTTTGCCCCCGCCCCCACCGGCAGGACGCCAACCCGACAACCCGCCGTCAGGGCCTCATACACCATGGAGACGCTGTCCTCCGTCACCCAGCACACCTCGGTTTGTGCCAACTGCCGGGGCAGCCAGTCGGGGCCGGTGGTGGCGGCGGCGACGAAGCGATCGGTAAACCGCTCGGCCAGAGCTCGCTCGGTGGCGGCGGGGGTGCGGCGCGAAGAGCTGATCCGCCACGCCCGGGGTGCCCGGCTCAACAGCGCATCCACCTGGGCCAGCACGCGGGCCTCATCCCAGCCATAGTGCCTTGACGGCCCGCCGAGCAGGATCATGCCGGAACCGGCCCGCTTGCTGCCGGGCCGCATTCGGTTGAGCGCCCCCTGGGTGGCGATGACGTTGGCCCGTTTGGGT
>JAXHUI010000008.1:0-54370 GCA_034189745.1 Pseudomonadota bacterium | reverse complement strand
CCCGGTTGGGTATGCTGCTGCCGGCCGGCACATAGAGCATGTCGCCGTAGCCCAGCAGGCTCTCGGCACCCCCCTGATCGAGGATGGTGCGGGAATCGATTTTGGAGGAAACCTGGAAGGCGATCCGGGTGGGAATGTTGGCCTTGATCAGGCCGGTGATCACATCCACCGAGGGGCGTTGCGTCGCCAGGATCAAATGGATTCCGGCCGCCCTCGCCTTCTGTGCGATGCGAGCGATCAGCTCCTCCACCTTTTTGCCCACCATCATCATCATGTCGGCAAACTCATCGATCACCACCACGATGTAGGGCAGCGGCTCCAGCATCGGCGCCGGCTCATCTTCCGGCAGCCCATACGCCTGCGCACTCCACAGCGGGTCTGGAATGGGTTGCCCCGCTTCCTGCGCCCGAATCACCTTGTCGTTGAAACCGGCCAGGTTGCGCACCCCCAGCTTGGCCATCAGGCGGTAGCGCCGTTCCATCTCGGCCACGCACCAGCGCAACCCTCCGGCGGCCTCTTTCATGTCGGTGATGACGGGGGTCAGCAGATGCGGGACACCCTCGTAGACCGACAGCTCCAGCATTTTGGGATCGACCAGAATCAGCCGTACCTCTTCCGGCGTTGCCTTCAACAACAGGCTCAACAGCATGGCGTTGACGCCCACCGATTTACCCGAGCCGGTGGTGCCGGCCACCAGCAGGTGGGGCATCTTGGCCAGATTGGCCACCACCGGGTTGCCGGCGATATCGTTGCCCAGCGCCAGGGTCAGGCGCGAGGAGGCCTCCAGATAGGATCGGGAGTTGAGCACCTCGCTCAGATGCACCGTTTGCCGCACCTCATTGGGTATCTCCACCCCGACCACCGATTTGCCCGGAATCACCTCCACCACGCGCACGCTCCTGACCGTCATGGAGCGGGCCAAATCGCGGGAGAGGTTGCTGATTTTGCTGGCTTTCACACCCGGGGCCGGCTGCAGCTCGAAGCGGGTGATTACCGGGCCCGGATTGACTTCAACCACTTCGGCGATCACGCCAAAGTCTTTCAATTTGCTTTCCAGCAGACGCGACATCTGCTCCAGCCGCTCTTCGTTGTAATTCTTCTGCGGCGGCGGCTCGGGCGGGTCGAGCAGATCCAGTGATGGCAGGCGCGGTAATTGGGTACGTTGCACCGGGGCGGGATCGCTGTCCGGCTCGTCCGCCATCGGGGCGTGCGCCTCGGAGAGCGGCACGATCTTGAGGCCGCGCTTCACCGCCGCCACCACGCCCGCACTTTCATCGGCCTTGGCGGCGACAGACTCGCCGTCACCGACCGGTGCGGCAGCGGTGGCCCCATCGCCCCGGGTTCCCGGCTCGGCTTTGGCCGCCGCCGGCACCCGCGGGCGGGAGGCGCCAGGGGGCGTGGGAGCGGCCGCAGCCGCCCGGACGGTGGCGGGGGTGAGCCGGGTGCGCAGCGACTCGACCGCTCGCAGCAGCAGCCCACCGAGCTGCTCCAGTACCGCCTGCCAGGAGAGCTCCAGAAACAGCGTCAGCCCCAGTAGCAGCAGGGTCCAGAACAGAATGGAGCTGCCGACCACGCTGAACCAGCTGACCGCCCAGTCGGAGATCGCCTCCCCCAGCAACCCGCCCACGGTGAACGGATAGTGCAAGCCGTCGTTGGAGAGGTGGGTGGAGGCCAGCGTACACAGCCCCAGCAGAAAACAAACCGCCCCCAGGGTGCGCAGCATCAGCAGCGGCACCGTCTCCATCAGGCCAAGGCGCAGCTGGTGCAGATAGCGCCAGGCAAGCCATAGCACCAGCAGCGGCAGCAGATAGGCTCCGAGGCCGAAGGCGGAGATCATGCCATCGGCGAGCCAGGCACCGGCGGCACCAGTGAAGTTCTTCACCTCGGCCTGGTAGGCCAGATGGGACCACCCCGGATCGCGCGGATCATAGCCGATCAATGCCAGCAGTAAAAACAGACTGGCACCGGTCAGCAGGATCAGCCCGCCTTCACGGGCGATGCTGGCCAGCTGGTCCGCCAGGGAGGGCACTGTGGAGGGATACTTTTCACTCAATCCGGTTTTCCTTACACTCGAGCTCGCTGGATGCTGCGGCAAAAATACCATATATCGCCCCCGACACCGAATACTGCCACGCGCAGCTTTGCTGTCATGGACAATCCGCCGGCACGGGTTTAGAGTCGGCGGCAGTCGGTAACAGGAACCTTTCAATCTGGATAATCGATTCCCATGAGCGAGTCACAACACCATCGTCTGATCATCCTGGGCTCCGGCCCCGCCGGTTACACCGCCGCGATCTACGCCGCCCGGGCCAACCTGACCCCGGTTGTGATCACCGGAATGCAGGCCGGCGGGCAGTTGACCACCACCACCGAGGTCGATAACTGGCCCGGCGATGTGGAGGGCGTGCAGGGCCCAGAGCTGATGCAGCGGATGCAGGCCCACGCCGAGCGCTTCAACACCCGGGTGATTTTCGATCATATTCACACGGCGCAGCTGGGCAGCCGTCCCTTTCGCCTCGAGGGCGACATGGGCCAGTACAGCTGTGACGCCCTGATCATTGCAACGGGCGCCTCCGCCCAGTATCTGGGCCTGCCATCGGAGGAAGCCTTCATGGGCAGGGGGGTCAGCGCCTGCGCTACCTGCGACGGCTTCTTCTATCGTGGCCAGAAGGTGGCCGTGATCGGTGGTGGCAACACCGCCGTGGAGGAGGCGCTCTACCTCTCCAATATCGCCGCCCAGGTGACCCTGATCCACCGCCGTGACAGCCTGCGCTGCGAAAAAATTCTGCAGGACAGGATTCTGGAGCGCGCGGCAAACGGCAACGTCACCATCCTCTGGAACCACCAGCTGGAGGAGGTGTTGGGCGACCAAAGCGGCGTTACCGGCATCCGTGTCCGCAGCACCGTGGACCACTCCACCCATGAGCTCGAGCTGCAGGGGGTGTTCATCGCCATCGGCCACAAGCCCAATACGGAGCTGTTTGCCGGTCAGCTGGAGATGAACAACGGCTATCTGAAGATTCGCTCAGGTCTTGAAGGCAAGGCAACTCAGACCAGCCTCGAGGGGGTGTTCGCGGCGGGTGATGTGTGTGACCAGATCTATCGCCAGGCGATCACCTCCGCCGGCTTTGGCTGCATGGCGGCCCTGGATGCTGAAAAATATCTGGATAACCTCGACGCCCGATGATCCCATGGCTGGCCGATGACAATCTGCTCTTCCCGCCCCTCGAAAGGGCCCTGGCAGAGCCCAACGGCCTGCTGGCCGCCGGAGGGGATCTGAGCGAGGCGCGTCTGCTGAGCGCCTATCGCCGCGGCATTTTCCCCTGGTACAACCCGGGGGAGCCGATTCTCTGGTGGAGCCCGGACCCGCGTTGCGTTCTGCTACCGGACCAGCTCCACCTGTCACGCAGCCTGCGCAAGCGGCTGCGCCGCAACGACTACCGGGTGACCTTCGATCAGGCGTTTGCGCGCGTGGTCAGAGAGTGTGCCAGGCCGCGGCCGGGGCAACAGGGCACCTGGATCAGCCGCGATATTTTCACCGCCTATACGAACCTGCACCAGCGGGGGGTCGCCCACTCGGTTGAGGTTTGGGTGGGGGATGAGCTGGCGGGCGGGCTGTATGGCCTGGCCATCGGCGCGGTGTTTTTTGGTGAGTCGATGTTTTCGCGCCAGCGCGATGCGTCCAAAACAGGTTTCGCCTGGTGTGTGACCCAACTCAGGCAGTGGGGCTACCAGCTGATCGATTGCCAGGTGTACAACGACCACCTGGCGAGCCTTGGGGCGAGCGAAATGCCCCGCCCTGAGTTCGCCGCCCAGCTGGCCCGGCTGTGTGACCTGCCGCTGGATCACCCCTGGCAATTCAGCATTACCCGCGAGGCGATCTGTGACGATTCGCAGCGCTGATCCGTATACGTTGCGCTTCTATGCCACCCCCGAGCATGAGTGCAGCTATCTGCCCAACCAGCGGGCGCGCACCCTGTTTTTGGACCCGCGGGTGGAGGTCGACAGCAACCTGTACAGCCAGCTGTCGGAACTGGGGTTTCGCCGCAGCGGCGAGCATATCTATCGGCCCTATTGTGAGCGGTGTCAGGCGTGCATCTCCGTGCGTGTGCCGGTAGCGGAATTCCGCCCCTCCAAAACGCAGCGGCGGATCGAGAATCGTAACGCCGACCTGAGCGTGCGTGCCGTTCCCTGCCAGCTGACCCGGGAGTACTACACGCTGTATGAGCGCTACATCAACCAGCGCCATGCGGATGGGGATATGTACCCCCCCTCGCCCGATCAGTTTTTCAACTTTCTGGTAGAGGGCACGGTGGATGCCTGCTTTTACGAGTTTCGAGACCCGCAGGGCACGCTGCTGGCGGTGGCGGTATCCGATCTGCTGGTGCAGGGGATGTCGGCTCTGTACACCTTCTATGATCCGCAAGCGGAGCGGCGCAGTCTCGGTGTCTACGCCATCATCTGGCAGATTCGACACACCGCAAGGAGCGGCAAAAAATGGCTCTACCTTGGCTACTGGGTGGAGGCCTGCCGCAAAATGAACTACAAGATTCGCTATCGCCCGCTGGAGCTGCTGATCGACGGGCAATGGTGTCGCCGCGCGCCCGAGTGAGGCGTGCCGATTAGCTTTTGAAATCGAGCGCCTTTTAGGGCACAATAATGCGCTTTCCACACTCAGGCAAACCAAGCCTCAAAGGTAGGTAGTGAATGGCTAAAGAAGATTCATTCGAAATGGAGGGTACCGTCATCGACACCCTCCCCAACACCATGTTCCGGGTCGAGCTGGAGAACGGCCACGTCGTCACCGCTCACATCTCCGGCAAGATGCGCAAAAACTACATTCGCATCCTGACCGGCGACAAGGTCAAGGTCGAGCTGACCCCCTACGACCTGAGCAAGGGGCGTATCGTTTACCGCGCCCGCTGAGTTCGCCAGCAACGGCTGCGGTGGATGGCAGCCATCAGGCTGCCACCGCGGCGATCTCCAGAGAGAGCTCTCCATCCTCGCCAACACCGATCTCCACCTCGCCACCGGACTCGGCCAGCTCGCCGAAGAGGATCATCTCGGCCAGCGGTTTTTTCAGCTTCTCCTGAATCAGGCGCTGCATCGGACGGGCCCCCATCTTCTCGTCATAGCCATGCTCGGCCAGCCACTGGCGCGCGGCCTCATCCACCTGTAGCACCACATGCTTCTCGTCCAGTTGCGCCTGCAGCTCGGTGAGGAACTTGTCGACCACCCCTTTGACGATCTCCGGCGTCAGCGGCTTGAACTGGATCACACTGTCGAGGCGGTTACGGAACTCCGGTGTGAACAGCCGTTTCAGCGCCTCCATGGCGTCCGTGCTGTGATCCTGCTTGGTAAAGCCGATCGAGGGCCGGCTCTGCGCCTCGGCACCGGCGTTGGTGGTCATCACCAGAATGACATTGCGGAAATCGGCCTTGCGACCGTTGTTGTCGGTCAGAGTGCCGTTGTCCATCACCTGAAGCAGCAGATTGAACACCTCCGGGTGCGCCTTTTCGATCTCATCGAGCAGCAACACACAGTGGGGCGACTTGGTGATCGCCTCGGTCAGCAGCCCCCCCTGATCGAACCCCACATAGCCCGGAGGGGCACCGATCAATCGGGAAACGGTGTGCCGTTCCATGTACTCCGACATATCGAAGCGCACCAGCTCGATGCCGAGAATGCGGGCCAGCTGCTGGGTGACCTCGGTCTTGCCGACCCCGGTTGGTCCGGCGAACAGGAAGCTGCCCACCGGCTTGTTCGGTTCCTTGAGGCCGGCGCGCGACAGTTTGATCGCCGATGCCAGCGACCCGATCGCCTCATCCTGCCCCAGCACCACCATCTTGAGGTTGCCCTCCAGCTTGCGCAGCTGATCCTTGTCGGAGGTGGAGACGCTTTTCGGCGGAATGCGCGCGATCTTGGCGACCACCGTTTCGACTTCGAACACGTCGATCACCTTTTTGCGCTGCTCGACCGGCATCAGCCGCTGATAGGCGCCCGCTTCATCGATCACATCGATCGCCTTGTCCGGCATGTGCTTGTCGTTGATATAACGCTCCGCCAGCTCCGAAGCGGCCCGCAGGGCGGCATCGGTGTACTCCAGATCGTGGTGCTCCTCGAAACGGGACTTGAGGCCGCGCAAAATCTGGTAGGTGTCCTCCACGCTCGGCTCGAGCACGTCGATCTTCTGGAAGCGACGCGCCAGCGCCCGATCCTTCTCGAAGATGCCACGGAACTCCTGAAACGTGGTGGAACCGATGCAGCGGATCTCACCGGAGCTGAGCAGCGGTTTGAGCAGATTGGAGGCATCCATGGAGCCGCCCGACGCGGCTCCGGCCCCGATGATGGTGTGGATCTCGTCGATGAACAAAATGGCGCGGGGTTGCTGTTTGATCTCATTCAACAGCGCCTTGAGCCGTTTTTCGAAATCGCCGCGGTACTTGGTGCCCGCCAACAGCGCGCCCAGATCGAGGGCGTAGACCACGCTATCGGAGATGATCTCCGGCACCTTGTCTTCGATGATCAGCTTTGCCAGCCCCTCGGCGATGGCGGTTTTGCCGACACCGGCCTCCCCCACCAGCAGCGGGTTGTTTTTGCGGCGGCGTGACAGGATCTGTACCACCCGTTCCACCTCCGCGTCGCGCCCCACCAGCGGATCGATCCGCCCCAGCGCCGCCTGCTGATTCAGGTTGACGGCATACTGCGACAGAGCACTTTTACCACGCTCACTGCTTTCCTCGCTCTCCGCACCCAAGCCGGGCTCGTCCGCTTCCTGCTCATTGATGCGGGAGATGCCGTGGGCGATGTAGTTGACCACATCCATCCGCTCGATGCCCTGCTGCTGGAGCACGAACACCGCGTGGCTCTCCTGTTCGCTGTAGATCGCCACCAGCACGTTGGCGCCATTGACCTCTGGCTTGCCGGAGGATTGCACATGGAACACCGCCCGCTGCAACACGCGCTGAAAGCCGAGGGTGGGCTGGGTTTCCATGTTGGGGACGTTGTCGGGCAGCAGCGGCGTGGTCTCATCGATGAACACCGTCAGGTGCTGGCGCAACCGGTTCAGGTCGGCACCGCAGGCGCTGAGCACCTCCGCCGCTTCGCGGTTGTCGAGCAACGCCAGCAGCAGATGCTCCACCGTCATGAATTCGTGTCGCTTGTCCCGGGCTGACCGGAACGCAACGCTCAGGGTATCTTCAAGCTCTCGATTCAGCATGGCATTTGCCTCCCGTCAGACCGATTCCACTTCACACAGCAGAGGATGCTTGTGCTCTCTGGCATATTGATTCACTTGCGTGGCTTTGGTTTCAGCTACATCGCGGCTGTACACGCCACACACACCTTTGCCTTGGGTATGGACCGCCAGCATCACCTGGGTGGCCTTCTCCTGGTCCATACCGAAAAAAATCATCAACACTTCGATGACGAAATCCATCGGCGTGTAGTCATCGTTCATCAGCACCACCCGATACATGGGAGGGCGCTTGAGTCGTGGTTTGGTTTCCGCCGTCGCCAGACCACCATCATCATGGCGTTCTTCGTCAGCATTATGGCCTGAACTCATGAGTCTGAACCGCCTGAACCCGTGTTCGTTCACAAACAACTTCGCTACCTTCGATGTTAGTCTAACAACCGGTAAAAAACCCGGCAATGTCTAGTGCCGTCAAACGCAGATGCTATACTCGCGCCTGCAAGGAGAGGTTAAAGGGAGTCGACTGATAAGTCCATGCCACTGCCCTTGCCTGTAGTCCCTGCGATGGACCAGCGTACAGATAAGGAGTTCCTGCAATGGCGTTTACCGGTTCGGGCCGACGTTGCAGGCAGTGACCAAAGAGCCATGCTCCGAATGTCAGGGGGATTTGTTATGCAATCAGGGATCGTCAAGTGGTTCAACAACGCCAAGGGTTACGGTTTTATTCTCTCCGAGGCCTGCGAGGAGGAGTTGTTCGCCCACTTTTCTGCCATCGTCATGGACGGATACAAAAGCCTCAAGGCGGGCCAGAAGGTTCTGTTCGAGATTCAGCAGGGTCCAAAGGGGTTGCACGCAGTCAACATTCAACCGGTGGAGTAGTGCGCTGGCGCTGGCTGGATGTCGAGAATCCTTCTGTTTAACAAGCCCTTTCGGGTTCTGACCCAGTTCACGGATGCCAAAGGGCGCACGACACTGGCGGATTTCATCCCGATTTCCGGGGTATACCCTGCCGGGCGGCTCGATTTCGACTCCGAGGGGCTGCTTATTCTGACGGATGATGGCCGCTTACAGCAGCACCTGACCAACCCCACCTTCAAACTTCCCAAGAGCTACTGTGTCCAGCTCGAGGGGGAGATCGATGACACGGCCCTCACCCGGCTGCGCCGGGGTGTTCAGCTCAAGGATGGGCCGACCCGCCCGGCGCGGGTCCGCCGCATCGCCCCACCCCATTGGCTCTGGCCAAGAGACCCACCGGTCCGCTTGCGCCTGCGACAGCCCACCTGCTGGATCGAACTGGTGATCACCGAGGGGCGCAACCGCCAGGTGCGGCGAATGACGGCAGAAGTGGGCTTTCCGACCCTGCGTCTGATCCGCTGCGCCATCGGCGACTGGACGCTGACGGGCCTGGCTCCCGGCCAGTGGCGTCAGGAACAGGTCCATCTGCCGGCCACCCCGACCCGCTCACCCTCGCGCCGGCGCTCCGCCTCCCCTCTTCGATCACGTTAGCTCGATGCGCTCCCCGGCCGCAGGGGGGCTGCCGGGAGCTGATGTCGCTGTGGCATCGCCACACTGCGCGGCCGGTGGGGCCGCTTTCTGCGAAGCGGCTGGATGAGTGTATAATGACCTGTTCACCCGATCGATTTTATCCAGGACACCGTTCCAACCATGACCTCAACCATGACCTCAACCATGACCTCAACCATGACGACTTCTGCCAACGCCCAGACCAAAGTGATCGTCGGTATGTCCGGCGGCGTCGACTCCTCCGTTGCGGCCCTGCTGTTGCAGCAGCAGGGGTACCGTGTCGAGGGGCTGTTCATGAAAAACTGGGAGGAGGACGACGGCAGCGAATACTGCACTGCCCGGGAGGATCTGGCCGATGCTCAGGCCGTGTGCGAGCGGTTGGGTATCCCACTGCACAGCGCCAACTTCGCCGCCGAGTATTGGGACAATGTGTTTGAGCATTTCCTGGCGGAGTACCAGGCCGGGCGCACCCCCAACCCGGATATCCTCTGCAACCGTGAGATCAAGTTCAAGGCGTTTCTTGAATATGCCCAGTTGCTGGGGGCCGACCTGATCGCCACCGGCCATTATGTGCGCCGGGGCGAGCGCAATGGCCATACCGTGCTACTCAAGGGGCTGGACCCCAACAAGGATCAGAGTTATTTCCTGCATCAGGTCGGTGAAGAGCAGCTTAAACTCGCCCTTTTCCCGCTGGGCGAGCTGGAAAAACCGGAGGTCAGGCGGCTGGCGCAGGCACACGGTCTGATCACCCACGACAAGAAAGACAGCACCGGCATCTGCTTCATCGGTGAGCGCCGCTTCGGTGAGTTTCTCAAACGGTATCTGCCGGCGCAGCCCGGCAAGATCGAAACCCCCGACGGCGTTGTGATCGGTGAACACCAGGGGTTGATCCACTACACCCTCGGCCAGCGCCAGGGGCTTGGCATCGGTGGCCACAAGGATTACCCGGAAGCGCCCTGGTTCGCGGCGGCAAAAGACCTGGATAGAAATGTGCTGATCGCGGTGCAGGGACAGCACCCGTTGCTCTATTCCGACTGGCTCTACACCGGCGAGATTTTCTGGATCAACGCTGAGCCCCCCGAGCTGCCGCTGCGCTGCAAGGCTAAGGTGCGTTATCGCCAGGCCGACCAGGCGTGCAGGGTAGAGGCGGTTCCCGCCGGTGGCTACAAGGTGGTGTTCGAGCAGCCGCAGCGTGCCGTGACACCGGGCCAATCGGTGGTACTCTACCTCGATGACCTCTGTCTCGGCGGCGGGGTGATCGAAACCACCTCCCGCCATTCCATTGCCGGTTCGACCAAGGAGCATTGATGTCACGTCAACATGATGAGCAAACCATCGCGCTGGCGGGGCTGTTTCAGGCGGCCAGCCTGGTGGATCAGATCGCCCGCCGCGGCATGGTGCCGCAAAACAACCTCGAAACCAGCATCGCCAGCCTGTTTGTCACCAGCCCCCGTATGACCGAGGATGTCTACGGCGGCGTGGACGATATCCCCTACGCGCTCAATCTCGGTTTGCGCCACCTGCAGGATCTGGTGGATAAAAACGAGAGTGCTCAGAACAAACAGATCGTGCAGTACGTGCTGGGGATGATCCTGCTGGAGCGGCAGCTCGACAAGCACCCCGAGGTGATGGAGAAAATCAGCAATGGCATAGATGAGGCGGCGCGCAAGGCCCGCTATTTCAGTGCACAGGAGGAAAACGACACCCCCCTCGACCCCTCCATCTATACCCACAGCAACGTGATCGCGGCGCTGGATGGGCTCTATCAGGCCACCGTGAGCACCTTCCGTTATCGCATTCGGGTGGCGGGTGATCCCCGGCATCTGCAAAACAGCGAGAATGCGGCCCGTATTCGCGCCCTGTTGCTGGCCGGTATCCGCGCCGCCCTGCTCTGGCACCAGGTCGGCGGCAGACGCTGGCAGATGCTGTTCCTCCGCTCCCGCCTTAGGCCATCGTTGAAACGTATTCTTGGCACCGCCTGAGCCTGATCGGGCGGGCGTACCCTGTCGCGGGCAATTCCCGTATACTTCCGCTTTTATCGATGCCAGCCAAGAGTGAGACCGTGTAACATGGAGCTTTCCGCCCTTACCGCCCTGTCCCCGATCGATGGCCGCTACGGCGATAAAACCGCCGCCCTGCGCGCTGTATTCAGTGAGTTCGGCCTGATCCGTTTCCGGGTCCAGGTGGAGATCCGCTGGCTGCAGCGGTTGGCGGCCCACCCGCGGATCACGGAGGTGCCGGCGTTGAGTGCAGCGGCCAACGCGCGGCTGAACCGGATAGTGGATGCGTTCACCCCCGAGCAGGCCGAGCGGATCAAGCAGATCGAACGCACCACCAATCACGACGTGAAAGCGGTTGAATACTTCATCAAGGAACAGATCGCCGACAATGCCGAACTGGCGGCGATCAGCGAATTTGTCCACTTTGCATGCACCTCTGAAGATATCAACAACCTCGCCCACGCCCTGATGCTGCGCCACGGCACTGCCATCGTCCGCGAGCAGATGCAGCAGCTGACCGATGCCATCGCGACGCTGGGGCGCGAACACGCCGAGCAACCGATGCTCTGCCGCACCCACGGCCAGACCGCCTCCCCCAGCACCATGGGTAAGGAGATGGCCAACTTTGCCTACCGCCTGCGCCGCCAGTTGCAGCAGATCGATCGCATCCAATACCTGGGCAAGATCAACGGCGCCGTCGGCAACTACAACGCCCATCTCGCCGCCTATGCCGAGATCGATTGGGAAGCCAACGCCAAGGCGTTCGTCGAGGGGCTGGGGTTGAGCTGGAACCCCTACACCACCCAGATCGAGCCGCACGATTACATCGCCGAGCTGTTCGATGCCCTGTGCCGCTTCAACACCATCCTGATCGACTTCGATCGCGATCTCTGGGGTTACATCGCCCTGGGTTACTTCAAACAAAAAACCGTAGCGGGTGAAGTCGGCTCCTCCACCATGCCACACAAGGTGAACCCGATCGACTTCGAAAACTCCGAAGGCAATCTGGGCATCGCCAACGCCATCATGCAGCACATGGCCGGCAAGCTGCCGATCTCCCGCTGGCAGCGGGATCTGACCGACTCCACCGTGCTGCGCAACCTGGGCGTCGGCTTTGGCCACAGCCTGATCGCCTATCAGGCCAGCCTCAAGGGGATCGGTAAGCTGGAGATCAACCCGGCGCGTCTGGCTGAAGACCTGGACAACGCCTGGGAGGTTCTGGCCGAGCCGATCCAGACCGTCATGCGTCGGTACGGCATCGAGCAGCCCTACGAAAAACTGAAGGAGCTGACCCGGGGCAAAACCATGAACCAGGCCACCCTCCGGGCGTTCATCGACACGCTGGCGATCCCCTCCGAGGCAAAAGCGGCGCTCGCGGCGCTGACCCCGGCACGTTATACCGGCAACGCCGTGGCCCAGGCCAAGCGCATCTGAGCCACGTTTCCTCTGTGTTGGAGCCATCGTGCCGCCCTTTGCGGCTTAACTTTGCTGGTGAGGCCCCCATGCTCGACAACATCCGCATCGTCATGGTCAACACCTTTCATCCGGGCAACATCGGTGCGGCGGCCCGCGCCCTGAAGAACATGGGACTGAGCCAGTTGTGGCTGGTCGAGCCGCGTGACTTTCCCCACCCCGAGGCGCACTCGCGCGCGGCGGGGGCCGGGGATCTGCTCGACAGTGCGGTGGTGGTCGATACGGTCGAAGCAGCGATCGAGGATTGCCAGTTGGTGATCGGCAGCAGTGCCCGCCGGCGCAGTTTCGACCAGCCACTACTGGACGCGGAGGAAGCCGCTGTCATGCTGGCAACGCAGGCGCGCGCCGGCCAGGTCGCCATCCTGTTCGGGCGTGAAACCACGGGGCTCACCAACCGGGAGATGCTGCTGTGTAACCGTCATCTCTACATCGATGCCGCCGCCGACTACCCGGTGCTCAACATCGCTCAGGCGATCCAACTGGTAACCTACGAACTGCGTCGGGCCAGCCGCGACCGGGCCGCGACGGCACCCGAGCCCGCCTGCTACCCGCGCCAGGGGGAGATCGCCCGGTTCTATCAGCATCTGGAACAGGTGCTGCGGCGCACCGGGTTTATCATCCCCCAGCATGAAGGGCGGGTGATGGACAAGCTGCGCCGTTACTTCAACCGCACCCGACCGGAAAAGGCGGAGCTGGGGATGCTGCGGGGCATTCTCACCTCAGTGGAAGAGGCGCTGGAGCGGGAACACCGCTGACGCCGAGTCAACGCCGCTGCCCGGTCAGATCACGTCATGCCGGTGGCTGCGGCAACAAGGAGAGCGTGATGAGTCATTCGCACAACCTGCAGGAGCTGGCGGCACAGGCTGAAGCGCTGCGTGACAGCCTGCTGCAAACGGCCCGTGATTATGAACAGTTTGAATTCAATGTCGAAGGGGTGCACAGCTGCATGGCCCGTATACAGAGCTGTATTCGCCTGATCGGCAACCAACGGCGGGTCGCCCTGGCCCACCGCGACCGACGCAAGGTGATGGCCGAGCTCGAAGAGGCGGTTACCGAAATGGCGGAGCTACTCAACCTTGATCACTGAACTGAATTGGGGCCAGCTGAGCCCGGAAATTTTTCTGCGTGACTACTGGCAAAAGCAGCCGCTGTTACTGCGCAACGCCCTCCCCGGCTTCACCCCGGCCATCGATGCGGATGAGCTGGCCGGCCTCGCCTGTGAGCCGGAGGTGGAATCCCGTTTGATCAGCAACGATCCCGCCAGCGGCCACTGGGCACTGGAGCATGGCCCCTTCACCCCGGAACGGTTTACCCGGCTGGGCGAAACCCCCTGGACGCTACTGGTGCAGGCGGTGGATCACTGGGTGCCGGATGTGGCCCCGCTGCTGGAGGCGTTCAATTTCATTCCCCAGTGGCGACGGGATGACCTGATGATCAGTTATGCCAGTGACGGCGGAGGCGTGGGGCCCCATTACGACAACTATGATGTGTTTTTGCTGCAGGCGGCGGGGGTGCGCCGCTGGGAGGTGGGCGGCCTGTTCGGTGAAGATTCCCCCCGGCGCGAAGATACACCGGTGATGATCCTGCCGCAGTGGCACCCCGAACAGAGCTGGCAACTGCAGCCGGGGGATCTGCTCTACCTACCACCCCGTGTGGGCCACAACGGAGTCGGCGTGGGCAGCGGCTGCATGACCTGGTCGATCGGTTTTCGCGCCCCCTCCCACGGCGAAATTTTACGCGGCCTGAGCGATCATCTGTGTGCTTCACTCAGCAGTGATCTGCGCTACACCGATGCCGATCTGGCACCGGCGGTCGATCCCGGTGAAATTGATGCGACCGCCATTGAGCGCCTGCGCTCAATCCTGCGGCGCCATCTTGGCGATCCTGACCGACTGGCCCACTGGTTCGGCCGCTTCATGACCGAACCGAAGTACCCGGAGCTGGCCGGAAGTGATGCCACAGTGACGCTTGCCGCATTGGAGCGAGCCCTGGCGGAGGGAGCGCAGCTGGTGCGCAGTGAAGGTGCCCGCCTGGCCTGGTACCAAAATTCAGACGCCAGCCTGACCCTGTTCGCCGATGGGCAGGCGTACCCGGTTTACGCCGATGCAGCACAACGGCTCGCCCGCCAGGTGTGCCGCAGCCACCGGCTCAAACCTGCCCTTGAAGGAGAGGCGACCGCCCTGCTGCTGGCCCTGCTCAACCAGGGCAGCCTCTATCTCGAATGAGTTACCGAGCGTCCGCCGGGGAGCCTCCGGGGCCACCCCGACGGAGTGATCGAGATCGCCACCCGATCGACTTTCGTCGTAGGCAAAAACACCATAACCGACTGATGTAGCGAAATTTTATCCAAAATGTAGTCACGCCTGCTTAGATATTTTTAGAATAAAAAATGTTTCTTGTATAACGTAAAACTTTGTAAAATGCCTTTTTTTTTACTCATACCAACGTGGCTAAGCCTTAAGTTTTAGCCAGTCAAGCTACCGTAAGCAAAAGGTTTTTTGCCGCAGCAACCGATTTTGTCGAGGTAGCCAAATTACCGCCGGATATGGCACTCGAAGGTAGTGAAACTACATTTTTGCTGCTGTGCACAAAATCATTTTGACACCCCTTCTCCATACCCCCATCATTCGCTGCACAAGGCGCCGCCAAACCGACAGAGCGACGGTGCCGCAACACCCGGAACGGGAACCCCCGCTCCACCATTACCTAAACACAACCATTGTGAAGGAATGACCATGTCAGCTTACCAAAACGAGATCGATGCCATTGCCACCATTCGCGCGGCCGCCGGCAAGAGCTGGGAGGGAATCAACCCGGAATATGCCGCTCGCATGCGCATTCAGAACCGTTTCAAAACCGGGCTGGATATCGCTCGCTACACTGCCAGCATCATGCGCAAGGATATGGCTGAGTATGACGCCGACAGCTCGCAGTACACCCAGTCCCTGGGCTGCTGGCATGGTTTCATCGGTCAGCAGAAACTGATCGCGATCAAAAAACATTTCGGCAGCACCGACAAGCGCTACCTCTATCTCTCCGGCTGGATGATCGCCGCACTGCGCTCCGAGTTTGGCCCGCTGCCCGACCAATCCATGCACGAAAAAACCTGTGTACCGGCGTTGATCGAGGAGCTCTACACCTTCCTGCGTCAGGCCGATGCCCGTGAGCTGGCCGACCTGTTCCGTGAACTGGACGCCGCCCGGGCAGCCGGTAACGCCGCCAAAGAAGCTGAACTACTGGATAAGATCGACAATTTTCAAACCCACGTCGTGCCGATGATCGCCGACATTGACGCCGGTTTCGGTAACGAAGAAGCCACCTACCTGCTGGCCAAGAAGATGATCGAAGCCGGTGCCTGCGCGATCCAGATCGAAAACCAGGTATCCGACGAGAAGCAGTGCGGGCATCAGGATGGCAAGGTCACCGTTCCCCACGCCGACTTCCTCGCCAAGGTGCGGGCCATCCGCTACGCCTTCCTGGAGCTGGGCGTCGAAGAGGGGATCATCGTCGCCCGCACCGACTCGCTCGGCGCCGGCCTGACCAAGCAGATCGCCGTGACCAACGAACCGGGCGATCTGGGTGACAAGTACAACAGCTTCCTCGCTGGCGATTACATCGACAGCGCGGCCGACATCGACAACGGTGACGTGGTGGTGAAAGCCAACGGCAAATTGCTGAAACCGAAACGCCTGCCCTCCGGCCTATTCCAGTTCAAGCAAGGCTCCGGCGAAGACCGGGTGGTGCTGGATTGCATCACCTCACTGCAAAACGGTGCCGATCTGCTCTGGATCGAGACCGAAAAGCCGCATGTGGGCCAGATCGCCGGCATGGTCAACCGCATCCGCGAAGCCGTTCCCAATGCCAAGCTGGTGTACAACAACAGTCCATCTTTCAACTGGACCCTGAACTTCCGCCAGCAGGTGTTCGATGCCTGGGCCGAAGAGGGCAAGGATCTGTCCGCCTACGATCGCGCCAACCTGATGTCCGTGGAGTATGACGATTCCGAGCTGGCCGCCGAGGCTGACCGTCGTATTCAGTCATTCCAGCGTGACGCCTCCCGTGAGGCGGGCATATTCCACCACCTGATCACGCTGCCGACCTACCACACCGCGGCCCTCTCCACCGATAATCTGGCCAAAGAATACTTCGGCGAGGCAGGCATGCTGGGCTATGTAACCGGCGTACAGCGCCAGGAGATCCGTCAGGGGATCGCCTGCGTCAAGCACCAGAACATGGCGGGAACAGACATAGGCGACGACCACAAGCAATACTTCTCCGGTGATGCGGCGCTGAAGGCTTCCGGCAAAGACAACACCATGAACCAGTTCTGATCTGGCCTCATAGCCCCTTGTATATAAAGGGGTTATGAATAAAGACTCTTTAGTGTCATCCGTGTGTCGAAATATCACGCCGCCGCGCCATTCCTCCCCGGGATGGCGCGCTTTTTCTTTTACCCTCCCCGCCCTAGCGACAAAACGGCCACAAGCCTTGTGCCCAGCTCAATCGTGTACCGTATGCCATGAATGGACTTGGACCTTACATCCGCCAGCAGCGCGAGCAACTGCGTCAGCATGACAGAGGCTACTTGTCGCATCCCAGATGATGGCAAGGCATACCCTGGTTCGAATACTACGACGACAACGCCAAAGGATTGGAGAGCGACAGCTTCTTCGACAAGCTGAAAACCTTCGCCCAGTTCCAAAAGCCCGGCTCCAGGGCAAACAAAACCATCGAGGTTCCGACAACCGTCAAAATCCGCGCCGGAGACCGGGTGAGTGAAGGCGATTTTTGATTCCGGGCGACAACAGAGGTTTGCGGGAGATGGGCAAACCATCTGAGAACAACGCATCATCCATGGCCAATTTGATCACCGGCCAGATCCGAGAGGGCGTTGATGATTGGAAAATGCCTTGGCATGAGAAGATAATCGCGATCTGAAGATCGCTCCTGCGTACAACCCTTCCCCCGTAGAAGCGAGGTTCACCTCGCGACCACCACAACACCCCGCGACCCAAAGGCCGAAGCGAAATGTCACCAACCACGAACAGGATATGGTGGGCGGGCTTCGGTCTGCCAAGGGCTGTCGCATCGAGAGGACACCCAAAACGGATCCGTTCTGTTATTCTTTCGCCCTACATAATGCAGCCAATAAAGACGACACAGGGAGTGCTCCATGACCGACACCATACCCATTCGAGATCGGCCTGATGCTGGAGCAGGTGCCACACGAGCAGTTGATGGTCAGGGTGATGACGCTGGCACGCCAGATGGCGGCCAAGCCACCCAAGCGCTGCGCATGAGCAAGCGGCTGCTGCAGCGGGCGCAGCAGCATGAGCTGTCCGATTTTCTTGAGCTCTGCGCCGCTTGGCAAGGGATGTTGCACAACACCGATGATCACCGGGAGGCGGTGACGGCGTTTGTCGAGAAGCGCGAAGGACTCTACCGCGGTCGGTGACGTCCGGCAACTTCGTCGGACTCGTGGTCAATCCACTGCGCCGGGGGAAGGGCTGCTAGCGCAGCAGGCGTTGAATGGTTGGCAGCATCTCCGCCACTGCCCGCTCGCCCCCTTTGATCGCCTCTTCCGCACGGTAAAACTCCATCAGGCCGATGTGGGCCAGACGGGGTGAGATCAGAACGTCGGGCGGATCACCCACCATGCGGCTGCGGGTGATACGATCCTGCATGATGTTGATGGAGCTGGCGATCGCATCGAACATGCTGGGCGGGCGATCCCCGGACTCCTCCCCCAGGCTCAAGCGGGTGGTGTACTCCTCCACCAGTTCGGTCAGGCGGGACATCACTCCCCCGTTGCGGGGTTTGTCTTCCTCTTCCAGCTTCGGCTTGAGGTGGCGGCCAAGGAGGTCACCGTTCAGGTTGACCGCAATCACCACCTCGGCCCCCATGGCACGGCAGAGGGAGACCGGCACCGGGTTCACCAGGCCGCCATCCACCAGCCATTGGTGGTCGTGGCGGATCGCCGGGAACAGCCCCGGTAGAGAGATCGAGGCCCAAACCGCCTGCAACAGCGGCCCCTCGGTAAACCAGATCTCACGCCCGCTCTCCAGCTCGGTGGCCACCGCGCCGTAGCTGCGCGCCAGTGAGCCGATACGGCTGTCATCGTCCGATATATAGCTGTTGAGAAATTCATGGAAGCGTTCGGTGTTGACGAACCCCTGACGGGAGAGGTTCAGTTCGAAAAAGCGGGCGGTCTCGAATCGGTTCAATGATCGTACCCACCCCTCCAGCTGCTCCAGATTACCGCGGGCATAGGCGGCGCCGACCAGCGCGCCGATGGAGGTGCCACAGATCACCTCCGGCTCGATCCCCTCCCGTGCCAGCGCATTGATCACGCCGATGTGAGACCAGCCGCGGGCGGAACCGCTCCCCAGCGCCAAACCGATTTTCATGCTTGCACCTCTGTTCACGCTTCGATCAATCAAACATATTGGCCCGCGCAGTAACCGCTCGCCCAGGCCCATTGGAAATTGTGCCCCCCCAGCTGCCCGGTCACATCCAGACACTCACCGATGAAATAGAGGCCGGGAGCCTTGTGGGCGGCGAAGGTTTTCTGTGACAGTTCCGCCGTGTCGATCCCCCCCAGGGTAACCTCTGCCTTCCGGTACCCTTCGCTGCCCGAGGGGTTGACCTGCCAGCGGTGGAAATGCGCGGCGATCACCTCGATGCGGGCATTGCTGCACTGGCCGATCGGCTCGCTTATCTGCCACCGTTCGCACAGCGCCTGCGCCAGCCGCTTGCTCATCCACTGCGCCATGAGGGTGCGCACCTCGGCGTTGGGGCGCTCGGCCCGGCTCTGTCTGAGCCGGGGTTCGAGCTCGATCCCCGGCACGAGATCGATCTCGAGCCTGTCTCCCTCACGCCAGTAGGAGGAGATCTGCAAAATGGCCGGTCCACTCAGGCCGCGGTGAGTAAACAGCAGCTCGCCATCGAAGGCCATGCCGTTGCAACCGACCCTGACCGGCTGGGAGACGCCCGCCAGTGGCTGCAGTTGCTCCAGCAGCGCGGGCGGGAGTGTCAGAGGCACCAGTGCTGGCCGCCTGGGGATGACCTGCAAACCGAACTGTTCAGCCACGCGGTAGGCAAAATCGGTGGCCCCGGCGTTGGGAATGGACAGCCCACCGGTGGCCACCACCACCGACTCGGCCAGCAACCGCCCGCGCGAGCTGTGCAGCGCATAGCCGCTGGCGACCGGCTCGATTTGGAACACCTCGGTTTCGGTCGCCATCTCGACGCCGGCCCACTCACACTCGCTCAGCAGCAACTGGACGATCTCCTTGCTGGAGTGGTTGCAAAACAGCTGTCCCGGAGTTTTCTCGTGGTACTCGATGCCATGCCGCTCGACCAGCTCGAGGAAATCACCGGCCCCGAACCGACTCAGCGCCGATTTGCAAAAATGGGGGTTGCCGCTCAGATAGTTGGCGGCGCTGTTGTGCAGATGGGTAAAGTTGCAGCGCCCACCGCCGGACATGAGAATCTTGCGGCCGACCTTTCGGCTGTGCTCGAGCAGCAGCACCCGGCGCCCGCGATAGGCCGCGCTGGCCGCGCAGACAAGGCCGGAGGCGCCGGCGCCGATCACGATCACATCCCACTCAGACACGGCTCACTCATCCTGCTCCGTCTCAGCCGGGGCAGCGGCTGCCCGATCCGGCCGGGTGTCTCTGGCGGCGGCGTTGATCCGGCGGATCTTTTCCGCCAGTGGCCCGCCATGACGGGTACCCCGGCGCCCGGCGGCCCGGTCACGCTCCTGTGCACTCTGGCTGCCGCGCGCTTTTTCATCCAGCGATTTCTGCCGCTTGCGCCGCTCCAGTGCGCGCTTGCGGCGCGCCTCCTTGCTGGTCGGATCGGCCAGCCGTTCCTGTTTTCTGGGCGTGCGCTCCAGTACGGCCATGAACGCGCCAACCTTGCGCTGTTTTTTCCTGCGACTCATCGGTCACTCTCCTCCGGCTTGGGCGGCGGCCTGTTCGGCCTCCATCCGTTTACGTTGCCACTCCCCGACGGTCTCGAAGGTGATGGGGCCAAGCTTACCGGCCCGCAGCTCGGTGAGCAGAATCTCCGCCGCCTTGTGCTGATCGACGACGCCACCCGGACGGAGGCAGCCGCGTTTGCGACCGATGGCAACCAGCAGCTCCTCCCCCCCCTGCGGCAGGGTGTCGAGTTTGTAGCGCTCCAGCAGGCGCTGCGGATAGTGGTGCAGCATGAAGGTGACCGCGTAGGCAGCCACGCGCTCATATTCGATGGCGGTATCCTTGATCGCGCCACTGGCGGCCAGGCGATAACCGCAATCTTCATCCTCGATTTTCGGCCACAGGATGCCGGGGGTGTCGGACAGCGCCATGCCGTTGTGGACACTGTAGCGCTTCTGCGCCTTGGTGACCGCCGGCTCGTTACCCACTTTGGCAATTTTACGCCCCAGCAGGGCGTTGATCAGGGTTGATTTGCCCACGTTGGGGATGCCCATGATCATGGCGCGCACGGGCCGATCCTGACGGGTTCGGGCCGGCACCATCTGTTTGCACAGCTCGGGAATGCGCTTGATCGCCGCCCGCTGGTGGGCGTCCAGCGCCACCGCGGTCACCCCGGCGCGGGCGTTGAAGTGGTCGAGCCACTGCCGGGTTCGTTCAGGGTCGGCCAGATCCTGCTTGTTCAGCAGCTTCAGGACCGGCTTGTCGCGCCGCAACTGATCGACCAGCGGGTTTTCGCTCGACATGGGCAGGCGGGCGTCCAGCACCTCGATCACCAGATCGATCTCATCCATCACCTGCGCAATCTCCTTGCGCGCCTTGTGCATGTGTCCGGGGAACCAGTTGATACGAGACATCGAATATCCTGTGCGTGTCGATCAGGGGGCGGTTGCCACCTGCGGGTCGCGTCCGGTCGGCAGGTGCGGGCGGCCGCGTAACATTATACACTCCCCATCTGAAAA
Source organism: Pseudomonadota bacterium (assembly GCA_034189745.1). Lineage (GTDB taxonomy): Bacteria > Pseudomonadota > Gammaproteobacteria > Pseudomonadales > Balneatricaceae > Marinobacterium. The sequence continues at coordinate 33,237 of JAXHUI010000008.1, read as the reverse complement.
CACCGATGCGGGGAGATGAATGGGTCGCGATTGTGAACAGGGGCAGCCTTTGCTGGCGCGCCAGCCGATTTTCGATCAGCAGCAGCGGGTGATCGCCTATGAGCTGCTGTACAAGGAGGATGAACATCTGGCAGCGGTGTTGCGGCAAGACCCGGAGGCGCAGTCCAGCTCCGAGGTGATCCTGCACGCCTACACCAGCATTTCCGATCAGGGCGAGATCAGGCGCGTGCCGGCGTTCATTCAGATCGCCCCGCGCATGATCCTCGAGGGTACCATGCCCGCCCTGCCCGTCAGACAGGTGGTGATCTGCGTCCGCCTGAGCGATTCCGGCAACCTGGAGCTGCTGCGGGCCCTGCACAAACTGGCGAAGGATGGCTATCGCATCGCGCTGACCGATTTTCGCTTCCGCCCCGACCATGCTAGCGCCCTGAAAATCGCCAACATCGTCAAAATCGACGTGGGCGCGCTCGATCAGGCCGGCATTCGGGAGCAGGTGGAGCTGCTGCGCGCCTACAAGGTCACGCCACTGGCAGCCAACATCACCCAGTTCGCTACCCTCGAACGGTGTATCGAGAGTGGCTACCGGCTGTTTCAGGGCAGCTTTCTGAGCAAGCCCAGGGCGATACGGGGGCACAGAGTCAACGCCAATCAGATCGCACTGATGCAGCTGATTCAGGCGCTACAGCAACCGACCACGACCCCGGAAGCGCTGGAAGATCTGATCATCCGGGATCCGATCCTGACCTTCAAGCTGCTGCGCATCGTCAACTCTTCCGCCTACGCGCTGGTGCGCCAGGTGGAGTCCATCGCCGAGGCGGTGGTGCTCCTCGGCATGGAGCAGATTCGCAAATGGGCCACTCTGATTGCGATGACAGCCAACCGCGACAAGCCGGAGGAGCTCACCCGCATCCTGCTGACCCGAGGCCACATGTGCGAAATGATCGCCCAAAGCGAACGGCTGCCCAACCCATCCAGCTATTTCATGGTGGGGTTGATGTCGGGGCTCCACGCCATGCTGGATATCGATCGGGCCACCCTGCTGCAACAGTTGCCACTGAGCGATGAGATCAAAAGAGCGCTGGCCAAGGGCGAAGGCAAAATGGGGCAGATTCTGCGGCGGGTGATCGCCTACGAATCCGGGAACTGGGATCAGCTGCCGAGTGACTTTCCTGTCGCGCTGTATGAAGCGTGTTACCGCCACAGCCTGAAATGGAGCAAAGAGTCGATGCAGGCGATGTATGAATAGGGGCGGGGGCGGATGGCGAAGGGTAACCCCCGCCCTGCCCGATCAGGTGGCGGGCAGCTCCAATTTTCGGGGTGAGACCAGAACCCCGTTGTTGTCGGCGTAAACATAGGCTCCGGGGTGAAAGGTGACACCGCCGAAGGTAACCGGCACGTTCAGCTGACCCACTCCCAGCTTCTCGGTCTTCATCGGGTGTGTCCCCAGCGCCTGCACACCCAGATCATCCAGTGCGGCGATGGCGTTCACATCGCGAATGCAGCCGTAGACGATGATCCCTTCCCAACCGTTGCGGGCGGCGGTTTCGGCCAGCAGATCACCCAGCATGGCACGGCGCATGGAGCCGCCCCCGTCGACCACCAGCACCTTGCCCCGGCCGGGCTGTGCCACCTGCTCGCGTACCCGCGAGTTGTCTTCGAACGCCTTGATGGTCACCACTTCACCCGCGAAGGTTTCACGGCCGCCGTAGTTGACAAACATCGGCTCGACCACCTCGACCAGCTCGGCAAAGTGGTCACACAGATCGGGCAACAGATCTTGCATGGGATGCTCCTTGATTCCAATGGGGCGGGATCGTCGGTCGCGTCGATCTCCCGCTGGTTGGCATGACACCCCGGGCCCCCGTGGGCCCGGCGCCGGTTCGCTCCTCTGCTCAAGCGGTCGAGACCACTTCCAGCAACACCTGCACCGGGTGGGGCAGGCGCTGCGCGTCGAACCGGTTCACCTGAGAGCGACAGGAGTAACCGGTGGCCATCAGTTTGCCACGGTTTTCCGGCCGGTTGACAATATCGCGCCAGCTCAGATCGTAAATATCCCTTGAACGCTGCAGATTGGCGGTTTCGTGGCCGAAGGTGCCCGACATACCGCAGCAGCCGGTGGCCAGAAGATCCAGCTGTTGCCCAAGCGCGGCAAAGATGGTCTGCCACTGGCGCAGGGAGGGGGCGGCGGCGGTTTTCTCACTGCAGTGTGCCAGTAGCCGGTATTCGCCCCGCGGCACGATCTCCGGCAGATCGATCCGCTCCAGCTGCTGGCTCAACCATTCCTGAATCAACTGTACCGGTGGCAACGTGCCCTCGATGGCGTCCTGATACTCCTGGCGGTAGGTCAGGGTCATGGAGGGATCGATCCCGATCAGTGGCAGCTCGAGCTCGGCCAGCCGGTCGAGCATGGCGGCGTTGCGCCGTGCCGCCTTGGCAAACGCGGCCATGAAACCGTGGACATGCAGGGGCTTGCCGTTGGGCATGAAAGGCGCCACCAATACATAAAACCCCAGCTTGCCCAGCAGGTCGATCAGATCCAGCACCAGGCGGGTCTCGAAATAGCTGGTGAAGGCATCCTGCACGATCACCACCGCCCGCTCCCGCTGCGGCGCGCTCAAGCGGCGCACCACCTCCGGGGTGGCCCAGTCGATGCCGCGCTGCTCCAGCCCCTGTTTGAGCGTGTCAGCGCAGATCGTGGGGCTGTCGACCATGCCGACGAAACGGCGCATGACGCTGCTCACCAGGGTGTTGCGCATCGCCCAGTTGTAGGGGGCGGGAAGATAGGAGAGCGCGGGGATCATGAACTCGAGGCCGCCGACCAGATAGTCCTTGACCGGGCGCAGATAACGCCCGTAGTACAGCTCAAAGAATCGGGCCCGGAAGTCCGGCACGTTCACCTTGATCGGGCACTGGCTGACGCAGGATTTGCAGGCGAGGCACCCCACCATCGCCGTATGCACCTCGTGGGAGAAGTCATAGCGCCCCTTGCGTTTGGCCAGCGTGTTGCCGATTTTCTTTGGCAGCGCCAGCAGGCTGCGGCGGCGGCGTGCCTTTTCGGCTTCCGCGTTCACATCCACCCCGCGGCTGGCCATCAGCCGCAGCCATTCACGGATCAACGCCGCCCGCCCCTTCGGCGAGTGGACCCGCTCGCGGGTGCCTTTCCAGCTCGGGCACATCACATCATTGGGGTCGTAGTTGTAGCAGGCGCCGTTGCCGTTGCAGTTGATGGCGGAAGCAAACTGCTCGCGCACCGCCTTGCTGATCTGCCGGTCGTGCTGGCCCCGCGTGGGCACGGCATCGATCTTGAGCAGCTCGGCCCCCTCGATCAGCGGGGTGGCGATTTTGCCGGGGTTGAGCTGATTGCGCGGATCGAAACAGCCCTTGATCTGCTGCAACAGCGGATAGAGCGGGCCAAAAAACTCCGGGGCATATTCCGAGCGCACCCCCTTGCCATGCTCACCCCAGAGCAGCCCCTTGTACTGGCGCGTCAGCTGGACCACCGCATCGGTGATCTCACGGATCAGCTTCTCCTGCGCCGGGTCTTTCATGTCGATGGCGGGGCGCACGTGGAGCACCCCGGCATCCACGTGACCAAACATGCCATAGGCGAGACCGCGCTCATCCAACAGCTTGCGAAACGCCATGATGAAATCGGCCAGATTTTCCGGCGGCACGGCGGTATCTTCCACAAATGGGATCGGTCGCTTCTCCCCCTGCACATTGCCCAGCAGCCCAACCGCCTTTTTGCGCATCGCCCAGATCTTGTCGATCTCGTCGGCGCCGTAGGCCACGCTGAAGCCAAAGCTGCCGCCCGGCGCGCCGCCGTGGCGCCGCAGGTGTTGGCAGAGCGCCTCCACCCTGGCTTTCAGCTCCTCGGGGTCATCACCGGTATACTCCACCAGGTTGACCCCGCGGATCGCCGGATCGCCGGTTTTTTCCGGGAAGTAGTCGCGCACGCTGTCCCAGACGATATCCTCCATCGCCAGGTTCAGCACCTTGGAATCCACCGTCTCGATGGAGGTGGGCTGCCACTGCATCAGCGCCTGGGCATCGCGCAGCGCCGCCTCGAAACTGTCATATTTGATGTTGACCAGCGCCGCGTGTTTGGGGATCGGCAACAGATTGAGCTTCGCTTCCGCGACAAACGCCAGTGAGCCTTCTGCGCCACAGAGGATGGCGTTCAAATTGAAGCGACCGGACTCATCCCGGATGTGAGCCAGGTCATAGCCGGTCAGACAGCGGTTCAGTTTGGGGAAGCCGCGGTCGATCTCCTCCCGCCGCTCCCGCTCAATCTCGTCCAGCAACCGGTGAACCTCTCCCACCCGATCATCGCGCTGCTTGATCGTTTCCAGCTCCGCCTCCTCCAGCGGCTCGGAGTGCCACAGGGTGCCGTCCAGCCAGACACTGGTGAGCGCCAGCACGTGGTCGCGGGTTTTGCCGTAAAGCACCGAGCCCTGCCCGCTGGCATCGGTGTTGATCATGCCGCCGAGGGTGGCCCGGTTGCTGGTGGAAAGCTCCGGCGCAAAAAAGAGACCATAGGGTTTCAGCGCGGCATTGAGCTGATCCTTGACCACCCCCGCCTGCACCCGCACCCAGCGCTCATCGGGGTTGATCTCCAGAATCCGGTTCATCTGTTTAGATAGATCGACGATCAGACCATCGCTCAACGACTGGCCGTTGGTGCCGGTACCGCCGCCACGCGCACTGAGCACGATGGAGTGAAACCGGGGTTGATTCGCCAGGCGCGCAATCAGAACCAGATCGTCGCTATTTTTCGGGTAGAGCACCCCCTGGGGCAGCACTTGGTAGATGCTGTTGTCGGTTGCCAATACGACGCGGTTGGCGTAGTCCGGATTCAGATCACCCTTGAACCCCTGCTGCTTCAGGGTTTCCATGAACTCCAGGTAGAGGCTCTGGGTGGCGTCGATAGGGTCAATGCGAGGGATCATGCGGCTCTCCGGGGGTGGTTTCGCTGTTTTGACGGGCGCTGATCACGCCGTCGTGGCACGCTCAGTGGGTGTCGGCCTGGCCCGCCTCGAAGTCGCTGGCATCGTGCCGTTCGGGCAACTGCTCGGCCGGCTCCCCCCAGGTGCGGTTGACCCGGCGCCCACGTCCCACCGCCGGGCGGGCCTCGATCATCTTGGCCCAGCGTTTGAGGTGGGTGTAGCGGTCCACATCCAGAAACTCGGCGGCGTCGTAGAGCCCCCCCAGCACCAGCACCCCGTACCAGGGCCAAATCGCCATGTCGGCGATGGTATACGTCTGGCCCGCAACGTACCGGTGGTGCGCCAGTTGACGGTCCAGCACGTCGAGCTGGCGCTTCACCTCCATGGTGTAGCGGTTGATCGGGTATTCATATTTTTCCGGGGCATAGGCGTAAAAGTGGCCAAAGCCTCCGCCCAGGAACGGTGCGCTACCCATCTGCCAGAACAGCCAGTTGAGGGTTTCCGTGCGCTCCGACAGGGGGGTGGGCAGAAAGGCGTCAAACTTCTCCGCCAGATAGAGCAGGATCGAGCCGGATTCAAACACCCGCAGCGCAGGGGTGACACTGCGATCCAGCAGGGCCGGAATCTTGGAGTTCGGATTTATCTCCACAAATCCGCTGCCAAACTGATCGCCCTCGTTGATGCGGATCGGCCAGGCGTCATACTCCGCCCCCTCGATCCCGAGCGCCAGCAGCTCCTCCAGCATGATGGTCACCTTGACCCCGTTGGGGGTCGCCAGCGAGTACAGCTGCAACGGGTGGTCACCCACCGGCAGCTCCTGCTGGTGGGTCGCTCCGGCGATGGGGCGATTGATGGTGGCAAAGCGGCCACCGCTGGGGGCTTCCCAGCTCCAGACCTTTGGCGGGGTGTAGTTGGAATCACTCATTTTGGTTACTCCTCGACCGCAATGGGGTTGATCTCGTGCGTCGGCTGAGCCCGTGGCTCAGATCAGATGGATACCGGTCTCATCCTGCCGGATGCGTTTGGCTTTCAGTAGTTGTCCCAGTGCCATCTTGTAGGCTTTTTTGCTGACACCGAACAGCGCCCGGATCGCCTCCGGGTCGCTCTTGTCGCCCAGCGGGCAGAAGCCGTTGCGCCCCTCCAGGTAGTTGAGTACCTGCTGCGCCAGCGGGTCGACACGAGCATAGCCGGGTTTGTCCAGCATCACGTCGATCTTGCCATCCTCTCGCACCTGTTTGATGAAGCCGGCCAGGCGCTGACCGGGGCGCAGCGGGCGGTGGATATCCTGCTGCTGCAGCAGCCCCAGGGCGCGGTTGTCGATGATCACCTGATAACCGATCTCGGTGGGCCGCACCAGCAGCAGCTCGACCAGCTGGCCCTGGGTGTAGTCATCCCCCGGCTGCAGATGTTTTTCCAGCTTGGCACTGGCCGCGATGCGCTGGCTGTTGTCAAGATAGAGATAGACGGTGACATAATCGCCGACGGTAAGCGGTTTCAGCTGTTCATTGAACGGCAGGAGCAGCTCCTTGGGCAGCCCCCAATCCAGAAAGGCGCCAATCTCGTTGACATCCACCACCTGCAGGCGGGCGAACTGGCCCCGCTGGGCCTTGGGGCGGCGCAGGGTGGCAACGGGCAGATCATCCGAATCCAGATAGACAAACACCTGCAACCGATCACCCGGGCGCGTCCCCGGCGGCACCTCGGCTTTTGGCAGCACAATGCCTCCCTCCCGGCCGCCCTCCAGGTAGACACCGTAATCGACTTCGCGGATCACTTTCAGCTTGTTGAAGCAGCCGATTTCGACCATTGCTACACTCCACCCACGCGGGGCTGCTTTGTTTGCGCCACTCAATGTTCGCGCCACGCCACCCTGCCCGAGCCGCGGCGGTTCAGGCGCCGGCACCCGGTTGTTCTTCGTTCGCCAGGAAAAACCAGGTATCCAGTACCGAGTCCGGGTTCAAGGAGACACTGTCGATCCCCTGCTCCATCAGCCAGCGCGCCAGATCCGGGTGATCCGATGGCCCCTGACCACAGATACCCACATATTTGCCCGCCTTGCGACAGGCCTGGATCGCCATCGCCAGCAGGCACTTGACCGCCTCGTTACGCTCGTCGAACAGGTGCGCGATGATACCGGAGTCGCGATCCAGCCCCAGGGTCAGCTGGGTGAGATCGTTGGAACCGATGGAAAAGCCATCGAAGTACTCGAGGAACTGCTCCGCCAGCAGGGCATTGGAGGGAATTTCGCACATCATGATCAGGCGCAGCCCGTTTTGCCCCCGTTTGAGGCCATTTTCAGCCAACAGCTCGACAACCTGCTTTGCCTCCCCCGGCGTGCGCACGAACGGAATCATGATCTCCACGTTGGTCAGCTTCATCGCATCGCGTACCCGTTTGAGCGCCCGGCATTCGAGCTCAAAGCAGTCGCGGAAGCTGTCGGAGATGTAGCGTGCCGCGCCGCGGAAACCCAGCATCGGGTTTTCCTCACTGGGCTCATAGCGATCACCGCCGATCAGGTGGCCATACTCGTTCGACTTGAAGTCGGACATGCGCACAATCACCTTTTTCGGGTAGAAGGCGGCCGCCAGTATGGAGATCCCCTCTACCAGCTTGTCGACATAAAAATCGACCGGTGAGGCGTAGCCGGCGATGCGGCGCTCGATCACCTGCTTGATGTCACGCGGTTGCTCATGGAAATTGAGCAGTGCCTTGGGGTGGACACCGATCATCCGGTTGATGATGAACTCCAGCCGTGCCAGACCGACCCCGGCGTTGGGCAGCGATTGGAAATCGAACGCCCGGTCGGGGTTGCCCACGTTCATCATGATGTCGAACGGAAGGGGCGGCATCGACTCGATGCTGTTGCTCTGATGCTCAAACGCCAGTTTCCCCGCATAGGCGCGACCGGTATCCCCCTCGGCACAGGAGACAGTCACGAGCTGCCCATCCTCGAGCCTTTCGGTGGCATCGCCGCAGCCGACGATGGCCGGAATACCCAGTTCACGGGCGATGATCGCCGCGTGGCAGGTGCGGCCGCCGCGGTTGGTGACGATGGCGGCGGCCCGCTTCATCACCGGCTCCCAGTCGGGATCGGTCATGTCGGTCACCAGCACATCGCCCGGCTGGACCGCGTGCATCTCTTCCAGACCGTGCACCACGCGCACGCGGCCGGAGCCGATACGATGGCCGATGGAGCGCCCCTCGACCAGCACCTTGCCCTTCTCCTTCAGCAGATAACGCTCGATGACGGTGGGCTGATTCTGGCTGCGCACCGTTTCTGGCCGCGCCTGCACGATGTAGAGCTGGCCATCATCCCCATCCTTGGCCCACTCGATATCCATCGGCCGAGCGTAATGGTTCTCGATGGTAACCGCGATGCGGGCCAGCTCCTCCACTTCGGCATCACTGATGGAGAAGGTGTTGCGTTCGGCCTTGGGCACCTCGACCGTCTTGACCGTGCCGGCGCCGTCGTCGGCGTACACCATTTTGATCGCCTTCGAACCCAGCGTGCGGCGCAGTATCGCCGGAGCACCCAGTGCCAGGGTTGGCTTGTAAACGTAGAACTCATCCGGGTTGACCGCCCCCTGCACCACGGTTTCACCCAGCCCATAGGCCGAGGTGATGAACACCACATGGTTGAAACCGGACTCGGTGTCCAGCGTGAACATCACCCCGGAGGCGGCGGTTTCCGAGCGGATCATCCGCTGCACGCCGGCGGAGAGGGCAACCTCGGCGTGGGTGAACCCCTTGTGTACACGGTAGGAGATGGCGCGGTCGTTATAGAGCGAGGCGAACACCTGCTTGATCGCCTGCTTGACATTATCCAGCCCGCGAACATTGAGGAAGGTTTCCTGCTGGCCGGCAAAGGAAGCATCCGGCAGATCCTCCGCCGTGGCGGAGGAGCGCACGGCAACCGAGATCGCCTCCCCCTGACTCATCTCGGCCCAGGCGGCCTCGATGGCCTGATTCAGCTCCGGCTGGAAATCGGCCTGCATGATCCACTGGCGGATATTACGCCCGGTCTCGCTCAGGGCACGGGTATCGTCCGCATCGAGCGCCTCCAGCGCCCGATTTATGCGCTCGGCAAGACCGCTCTGCGCCAGAAAATCTCGGTAGGCTTTCGCTGTGGTGGCAAAGCCACCGGGTACCCGCACACCGGCATCACTGAGCTGGCGGATCATCTCCCCCAGAGACGCGTTCTTGCCGCCGACCTTGTCGACATCACCCATGCCTGCCTGTTCAAGGCGCAGTACATAATCCTGCAAAGCCAATTCTCCTGAATCTGAGCCGTTTGACGTAGGGGTCATTGTTATGATTGGTAACCGGAAAGCGGGGATGATACTGCAGATAAGCGGAAAAATCCTGCTCCCGATAAATGTAATTTTGCTACAAAACCAGCGGCGATTTCGTCTGGTAGAATCACCACTCCGGTCCCGCCCGCGGGCCCAGCAACCGTAGACCTTCGAGGCCTGCCCATGAAACGAACCGCTTTTTTCATCTCCGACGGCACCGGGATCACGGCTGAGACACTGGGTAACAGCCTGCTGTCACAGTTCGAGGCGATTCGGTTTGAGAAGATCACCCTGCCCTATGTCGACACCATCGAAAAGGCCCGCGCGGTGGTCGAACGGATCAACCGGCAGGCGCAGGAGGATGGCAAAGCCCCCATCGTGCTCGACACCATCGTCGATGATGAGATCCGCGCCCTGCTGGCCAGCTGTAACGGCTTCAAGATCGATGTGTTTTCCACCTTTCTCAAGCCGTTGGAAGCCGAACTGGAAACCCACTCCTCCTACACCGTCGGCAAATCCCACGCCATCAATGAGCTGGAGCGCTACAAGGATCGTATCGATGCGGTCAATTTTGCCTTGGACAACGATGATGGCGCCCGCACCCGGCAATACGATAAGGCCGATATCATACTGGTGGGCGTCTCCCGCTGCGGCAAAACCCCCACCTGCCTCTACATGGCGCTACAGTTTGGCATCCGCGCCGCCAACTACCCGCTGACCGAAGAGGACATGGAGCTCAGCCACCTGCCCCGATGCCTGCAGCCGCATCGGCAAAAACTCTATGGCCTGACCATCGACCCCTTCCAACTGGCCGCCATTCGCCACGAACGCCGCGCCAACAGTCGCTACGCCTCGCTGGATCAGTGTGAATTCGAGATCCGCTGCGTTGAACGGCTATTTCGGAAAGAGAACATCGCCTGCATCAACACCACCAACTTCTCCATCGAGGAGATTGCCACCCGCATCATCAACGACTCCGGGCTCAAGCGCCGCATCAGCTGATCGACCCCTGGGCCGGCGCCACTTTTTTGCATAGAATGGCGCTTTGTGTCTCACTTCTGTGTGGAGTATCACCATGCCCAAGGCGGCAGAGCTCAAACGTGGCAACCTGATCGAACTCAACGGCCACTATCTGCTGGTGCAGCAGATCGACGTGAAAAGCCCCACCGCGCGCGGTGCGCAAACGCTCTATCGGATGCGCTTTAGCAAACTGCCCGGCGGTGGCAAGTATGAGGAAACCTTCTCCGGTGACGACCTGCTGAAAGAGGCCCAGCTCGAGCGGCGCAAATGCTCCTATCTGTACCGGGAGGGCGATCGGTATACCTTCATGGATGCGGAAGACTACAGCCAGTACACCGTCGATGGCAGCGCCATCGAAGCGCAGCTGCCCTACCTGATGGACGGCATGGAAAACATCATGGCCCTGCTGGTCGAGGGCCGGGTGATAACCATCGAAGTGCCCGCCACCGTGGTGATGGAGATCATCGAAACCGTACCGGGCATGAAAGCGGCCAGCGCCACCGGCCGCACCAAGCCGGCCCGATTCGCCACCGGCCTTGAAGTTCAGGTGCCTGAATTTCTGGAGGCGGGGGCGAAGGTCAAGATCAACACCGAAACCGGCAAGTACCTGGCCCGCGCCTGAGACCGGGCCACCCCGGTTGGCCTGGCTGAAAGTTGCGAGCCGTTTGCTTCACCCGCTGCCAGAGGAGAGATCGAATATGCCGTTACCCCCGGCTGAGAAGCGTGAGTTGCTCCATACCCGCCACATCACCTGCAAGGGTTACCAACGTGAGGATGGCCTTTGGGATATCGAAGGCGAGCTGGTCGACCTCAAGAGCTTCGATTTGAAAATGGTCGAGCGCAATGACGGCATCATCCCGGCCGGCGAACCGCTCCACAAAATGGCACTGCGACTGAGCGTGGATTATGACCTGCTGATCCACGATGTTCAGGCCAGCATGGACTACACCCCTTTCGAATACTGCCCCAGCGTGGCGGAGAATTTCCGCCGCCTGATTGGTCACCGCATCGCCCCCGGCTTCACCCGGATGACCCGCGAGCTGCTGGGCGGCACCCAGGGGTGCACCCATCTGCTCGAGATGCTGGGCACCATGGCGACCACCGCCTTCCAGACCACCCATCAGGAGCGGGAAAAACGGGAAGAGTTTGGCATGGGGGGGCAAACACCGCCGCCAATGTTGAACACCTGCCACAGCTTTGACACCCGCGGCCCGGTGGTGCAGCGCTACTGGCCCCGGTTTTATACCGCTGAGAGCACCTCGGAGGGAACCGATTCGCTGCCCTAGTCCCGACCCCGGTCCCGACCCCGGTCCCGACCCACGGCACCGGATCGGGGGCGGGCCGCTTGCCGGCGCTGGAGCACGCCTGGGGCGGTCAGAACTTGACGCGGCGGGTCTGGGCGACAAACGCCTCCGGCTCGATCACACCAATCAAGGTCAGCTCCGGGCGCAGCTGACCGCTGGCATCGTAGAACATCAGTGCCGGCGGTCCGTTGATACTGAACCGTTCATACAAGGCTCGGGCCGCATCGTCATGGGCGGTCAGGTCCAGCTTGACCAACCGGAACGGGATCAGAGCCCGCCGCACCGCCGGATCGGCAAAGGTGACATACTCCAGCTCGATGCAGGAGATACACCAGTCGGCATAGAAATCCAGCAGCACCGGCTCGCCGTTGGCCTGGGCCTGGCGCAAAATCCCATCCAGCTCGGACTCCGTTTTGATCGTGGTGAAGGGCAGCTTGGCGCCCGCCTGCGTCTGCCCCCCTGCGGCGACGACCCCCCGCAGCGGATAGAGCAGGCTCTGATTGCCCGCCAGAACACCGATCAGCAGGGCGGCGCCATACAGCAGCAGAACCAGCCCCACCCCTTTCCAGAAGCGCTGCCAGCCACCGCTGTGTTCCGGCAGCCGGTCCAGCGCTCGCAGGTAGACCGCACTGACCAGCAGAATCAACCCGGTTAGCAGCATCGTGATCTCGGTTGCCAGAATACGATCCAGCATCCACACCGCCAGCAGCAACAGGATCACGCCAAAACCGGCCCTGACCCCCTCCATCCAACTACCCGCCCTGGGGAGCAGCCTGCCGGCCGAGGCCCCCACCAGCAGCAGCGGCACCCCCATCCCCAGCGACAACGCGAACAGCGCGCTGCCCCCCAAAAAGGGGTCACCACTGTGGCCGATATAGATCAGCGCACCGGCCAGCGGGGCCGCCATGCAGGGGCCGACGATCAGCGCCGAGAGCAACCCCATCACCGCCACTCCCAGCAGGGTACCGCCCCGCTGGCGGTGGCTGACCGAACTGAGACGGGTTTGCAGCGCCGAGGGCAGTTGCAGCTCATAAAAACCGAACATGGAAAGGGCCAGCAGCACAAAAACCGCACTGAAAGCGACGATGATCCACGGCTGTTGCAAACTCGCCTGCAGGTTGGCGCCGAACAGGCCGGTCAGCACCCCGGCCAGCGTGTAGGTGAGCGCCATCGCCAGTACATACACCAGCGATAGCATAAAGGCCCGCGGCGTACTCACCCGGTCCCCCTGCCCCGCGATGATACCGGAGAGGATCGGAATCATCGGCAACACGCAGGGGGTGAACGACAGCGCCAGCCCCGCCAGGAAAAAAGCGCCGACCATCCACAGCCAGTTGCCCGCGAACAGCAAACTGGCAAACCGGTCCTGCTCGCTGACAAAGGGTTGCTCCGCCCCGGCCGCCCCCGCGGTGCCATCCGGGCCCGCCGGCTCCGCCCAGGCAAGGCCCGGTGCGGGTGGCAGGTTACTCAGCTGCAGCCGTTCGGTCACCGGTGGATAGCAGACCCCGCCCTCCCAGCACCCCTGATAGGTCACACTGATCGTGCCCGTATCGGACTCACCCGGGCGGTGCCCCAGCAGCAGATCCACCCGTGCCCTGTTGTGATACACCTCCACCGCCCCAAACAGCGGGTCCTCTTTCATCTCCCCTTCAGGCTCGCGCCGATCGACCAGTTGCAACTGCTCCGGCAGGCCGATCTCGATCTTGTCGCGGTAGAGGTAATAGTCCGGCTGTATCTCCCACTCCAACGTGATTTCACCAGGAGGGCCCAGCTCGCTGCGCAGCTTGAACACCTCCTCCACCGGCAGCGGCCCATCGCTGGCGGAGCCAAAACTGAATGCACCGGCAACCGCGGGCAGCAGCAATAGCAGGGCCAAAAACGGATAGAGTGATCGTGACAGAGCGGGATACAAGGCTGAAATTCCTTTATCGGTCGATGGGAGTGTGAACAGTGACCCGCCAAGGGGGCGAATGTTCAGCGCACCGGGCCAGTTTATCATTTTGCTCGGCATTGGCGGGCAGGGCCGCCACCCGAAGGCACTTATAACCACCGCGGTGATATGGTAAAACTAGCCGAGAACGGCGCTGGGCGCCGTGTGTTCAGCTTCCTAGCCGCTCTCAGGATGTAACGATGACCGATACCAGTGTAGAAGACCTCAATATTGAATCCATCACGCCCCTGCTGACGCCAAAAGAGCTCAAGGCCCGCCTGCCGTTGACAAAAACAGCCGCCGCCAGCGTGGTGCGGGGGCGACAGGTGATCAAGGAGATCCTCGATCACAAGGAGAAGCGCCTGTTCGTGGTGGTCGGCCCCTGCTCGATCCATGATCCCGCCGCCGCCCTGGAGTATGGCCGACGCCTCAAGCGGTTGGCCGACGAGCTGGCCGAGACACTCTACCTGGTGATGCGGGTCTACTTTGAAAAGCCCCGTACCACGGTGGGGTGGAAAGGGCTGATCAACGACCCGCACATGGATGACTCCTTCGATATCGAACAGGGGCTCCATATCGGTCGCACGTTGTTGCTGGAGCTGGCCGAGATGGGCCTGCCGCTGGCGACGGAGGCGCTCGACCCCAACAGCCCCCAGTATCTGCAGGACTTGATCAGCTGGTCCGCCATCGGCGCTCGCACCACCGAGTCCCAAACCCATCGGGAGATGTCATCCGGTCTCTCCTGCGCGGTGGGGTTCAAAAACGGCACCGATGGTGGCCTGGATGTGGCGGTCAACGCGATGAAGTCGGTCAGCCACCCGCACAGTTTCCTCGGCATGAACGATGATGGCCAGGTCTCCATCGTGCGCACCCGGGGCAACCCGTATGGCCATGTCGTGTTGCGTGGCGGCAACGGCAAACCCAACTATGACTCGGTCAGCGTGAAACTCTGTGAGCAGGCGCTGGAAAAGGCGGGGCAGAAAACCAACATCATGATCGATTGCAGCCACGCCAACTCCAACAAGGACCCAGCGCTGCAACCGCTGGTGGCGGAAAACGTAGCCAACCAGATTCTGGAAGGCAACCGCTCCATTGTCGGCCTGATGATCGAGAGCAACCTCGAGTGGGGCAACCAGCCCATCCCGCAGGATCTCTCCGCGCTCAAGTACGGCGTCTCGGTTACCGATGCCTGCATCGATTGGAACACCACCGAGGCGTGTCTGCGCAGCATGGATGAGAAACTGAAGCCGATCCTGAGCCAGCGCTGAGGCCCACCCCCGTCGAAGGTTGCCCTTGCTCACCCCCTACTGCCAGCAACGGGGGCTCGCCCGCCCAGCCCCCGCAACGCCGCCGGCTTCATGCGGTGACGTTTGCACCAGCGGCCCGGAGCGCAACAAAACGGTAAAACAGCGCCGTTAACATAACAATAAACAGGGCATACAGGGTATTTATGAGCAACATTTTGATCAGCGCCTGCCTGCTCGGCGCCAGGGTGCGCTACGACGGCCGTGACAATCTGCTTGACCACCCGATCATCCAACGCTGGCAGCGCCAAGGAAGGTTGGTAGCCGCCTGCCCGGAGACCCTCGGCGGCCTGCCCACCCCGCGGCCAGCGGCTGAAACCCAGAGCCGCTTCCCTATCCTGATCACCACCCGCGACGGGGACGATGTGACCCCCGAGTTCCTCAGTGGCGCCGAAAAGACCCTCGAGCTGGCGCGCCAGCATGACTGCTGCTGCGCCCTGATGAAAGCCCGCAGCCCCTCCTGCGGCAACCAGGAGATCTACGATGGCAGCTTCAGCGGCACACTCATAACGGCCCCCGGGGTGGCGGCGGATGAGCTGATCCGCCACGGCTTGCCGGTGTTCAACGAGCATCAGCTCGACGCCCTCATCCAGTTTGTCGAACGCCACGCCCAGGCCGCCTGAGCCGCCGCTACTTGTTAGCCCGCGTCCGCCCCCATAGAATGGGGGCCATTTTCATTCTGGAACGGACTGCGTATCGATGCGAGCTAGCCAATACCTGATTGCAACTCTGAAAGAAACTCCCGCCGACGCCGAGGTGATCAGCCATCAGCTGATGCTGCGCGCCGGGCTGATTCGCAAGGTCGCCTCCGGCCTTTACAGTTGGCTGCCGCTGGGGCTGCGCACTCTGCGCAAGGTCGAGCGGATCGTGCGGGAGGAGATGGACGCCGCCGCGGCCCAGGAGGTGCTGATGCCCGCCATCCAGCCCGCCGAGCTGTGGCAGGAGTCGGGCCGCTGGGAGGAGTATGGCCCCGAGCTGCTGCGGCTGCACGACCGCCATGGGCGTGAGTTCTGCGTCGGCCCAACCCATGAGGAGGTGATTACCGATCTGATCCGGCGCGAGATCAAAAGCTACAAACAGCTCCCGGCCAACTTCTACCAGATCCAGACCAAATTTCGGGATGAGATCCGCCCCCGCTTCGGGGTGATGCGCTCGCGTGAGTTCATCATGAAGGACGCCTACTCCTTCCACACCAGCGCCGAGTCGCTGCAGGCAACCTACGAACGGATGCACCAGGCCTACAGCAACATCTTTACCCGCCTGGGGCTGGAGTTCCGCCCGGTGCTGGCCGACAACGGCTCCATCGGCGGCAACAGCTCCCATGAGTTCCATGTCCTGGCCCAGTCGGGCGAAGATGAGATCGCCTTCTCCGACAGCAGTGACTACGCCGCCAACATCGAGCTGGCCGAGGCGCCGGCACTGGGCGAGCGGCAGCCTCCGACGCAGGCGATGCGACTGATCGACACCCCCGACGCCAAAACCATCGCCCAGCTGGTGGAACAGTTCGAGCTGCCGATCGAAAAGACGGTCAAAACCCTGATTGTCGCCGCCAGTGAGGCGATCGAGGCCGACTTCGTCGCCCTGCTGGTGCGCGGCGATCATGAGCTGAACCGCGTAAAGGCCGAAAAACTGCACGGCGTCGAACTGCCCCTGCGTCTCGCCAGCGAGGAGGAGATTCGCTCCGTCATCGGTGCCGGGCCCGGTTCCCTCGGCCCGGTCGATCTGCCAATCCCCTGCATCATCGACCGCAGCGTGGAGACCCTGTCCGATTTCGTGGCCGGTGCCAACATCGATGGCAAACACTATGTGGGTATCAACTGGGAGCGCGACCTGCCGCTGCCCCATGTGGCGGACATTCGTAACGTGGTGGAGGGTGACCCGAGCCCCTGTGGCCAGGGCCGCATCCAGATCCGGCGCGGGATCGAGGTGGGGCACATCTTCCAGTTGGGGCGCAAATACTCGCAGGCGATGAACGCCACCGTGCTGGATGAAAGCGGCAAGGCGATGGCGATGGAGATGGGCTGCTACGGTATCGGCATCAGCCGCGTGGTAGCCGCCGCCATCGAGCAGAACCATGATGACAACGGTATCATCTGGCCGCCGGCGCTGGCCCCCTTCAGCGTCGCGCTGATTCCACTGAACCATGACAAATCCGAACCGGTGCGGGCCGCGTCGGAACAGCTCTACACGGCGCTGCGCCAGGCGGGGGTGGATGTGCTGCTGGATGACCGCAAGGAGCGTCCGGGGGTGAAATTTGCCGACATGGAGCTGATGGGGCTGCCCCATCGTCTGGTCATTTCAGAGCGGGGGCTGAACAACGGCACGCTCGAATACAAGGGACGGTGCGATGCCAAAGCCGAGGATATCGCCGCCGAAACCGCGCTGGAGTTCCTGCTGGCGCGGCTGGGCTGACATTTTCAGCCACGGGGCGCAGGGCAGCGCACCCGTTCGGCGCCCCGCCCTTTCGGCCGCCAGTCAGGCGCCCGGGCGGCGTGCCGTCCGCACCGCCTGGGCCAGCTCGGAGGTGAGTTTCAGCACCGCCGCCCTGCCCGCCTCGGGGGTGGCGGCCTGGGCGATGCAGTCCACCAGTGCGGAACCCACCACCACCCCATCGGCGAAGGTGGCGATCCGCGCGGCCTGCTCGGGGGTGCGGATACCGAATCCCACCGCGATCGGAATCTCGCTCTGCGCCCTGATCGCCGCCACCTCCCGCTCCACTTTCTCCGGGGTCGGCGCCGCCGCGCCGGTCACGCCGGTACTGGAAACGTAGTAGAGAAAGCCCGAGGTATTGTTGAGCACACCGGGCAATCGCTTGGCGTCGGTGGTCGGTGTGGCCAAGCGGATGAAATGGATGCCCAGCTCCCGGGCCGGCAGACAAAGCTCGTCGTCGTGCTCCGGCGGCAGATCCACCACGATCAGGCCATCCACCCCCGCCCTGGCGGCATCGCGCAGGAATTTTTCCACCCCATAACGGTAGATCGGGTTGTAGTACCCCATCAGCACCAGCGGCGTGGTCTGATCCTGCTGGCGCAGTTCGGTTACCATCCGCAGTGTCTTGACCATATTCTGGCCGTTGGCCAGCGCCCGCTGACTGCCCAACTGAATGGCGACCCCATCGGCCATCGGATCGGTGAACGGCATCCCCAGCTCGATCAGATCGGCCCCCGCCGGCGCCAGCCCCAGCAGGATGTCGAGGCCGGTGGCGTAGTCCGGGTCTCCCGCGGTGATGAAGGTGACCAGGGCGGCGCGGTTCTGCTGTTTCAGCGCGGCAAAGCAGCGCTCCATACGGCTGCTGGTGGTGCTTGCACTCATGCTTATACCCCTTACGGCGCCAGCTCGGCGGCCAGATGTTCGGTTACGGTGGCCATGTCCTTGTCACCACGGCCACTGAGATTGATCACGATGAGGTGATCCCGCGGCAGCGTCGGTGCCAGTTGACTGGCGTAGGCGATGGCGTGGGAGGACTCCAGCGCCGGAATGATCCCTTCATACCTGCACAGCGCCTTGAACCCCTCCAGCGCCTCCTGGTCGGTGATCGCCACATATTCGACCCGGCCCAACTCATGCAGCCAGGCGTGTTCGGGCCCGATGCCGGGGTAATCCAGGCCAGCGGAGATCGAGTGGGCATCCTGGATCTGGCCATCCTCCGACTGCAGCAGGAAGGTGCGGTTGCCGTGCAGCACCCCCGGCTCGCCCCCCTTGAGGCTGGCCGCGTGGCGCTTGTCCAGCCCTTCCCCCGCGGCCTCGACGCCGATCATTCTCACCGAGCTTTCATCCAGGAAGGGGTGAAACAGCCCCATGGCGTTGGAGCCGCCCCCGATGCAGGCGATCAGGGTATCCGGCAGGCGCCCCTCCTTCTCCAGGATCTGGCGGCGGGTCTCGGTGCCGATCACCGCCTGAAAATCGCGCACCATGGCGGGATAGGGGTGGGGGCCCGCCACGGTGCCGATGATATAAAAGGTGCTCTCCACGTTGGTGACCCAATCGCGCAGCGCCTCATTCATGGCATCCTTCAGTGTGCCGGTGCCGCAGGTCACCGGGATCACCTGGGCGCCGAGCAGTTTCATCCGCTGCACGTTGGGCTGCTGACGATCGATGTCGGTGCTGCCCATGTAGATCACGCACTCCATACCGAAGCGGGCGGCGACGGTGGCCGTTGCCACCCCGTGCATGCCGGCGCCGGTCTCGGCGATGATCCGCTTCTTGCCCATGCGGCGGGCAAGCAAAATCTGCCCCAGGCAGTTGTTGATCTTGTGCGCGCCGGTGTGGTTCAGATCCTCACGCTTGAGGTAGATCCGGGCGCCACCCAGCGCTTCGGTCAGCCGCTCGGCCAGATAGAGCGGGGTGGGACGACCGACATAATCGCGCTGCAACTTTTCCAGCTCGGCATGAAACGCCGGCTCCTGCTTGGCGCGGGCATACTCATCCTGTAGTTCAAGTATCAGCGGCATCAGGGTTTCGGCCACGAACCGACCGCCGAAACGGCCAAAAAAGCCGTTGGCGTCGGGGCCCTGTCTCAGCGTGTTCTCTGTGCTCATCTGCGTTACTCCGCAAAGCCTGAAAGTGAGGGCCAGTCTATTACATGCAGCGGGGATAAAAAAACGATAAGATTGCACATACCTGTGAGAAAAAGTAACCCGTCAAATGACCCCGAAGCCACCCGCTCTCCCCTCGCTCAACGCCCTGCGCGCCTTCGATGCGGCGGCGCGGGAGATGAGCATCACGCGCGCCGCCGAGCGGCTGCATGTCACTCACGGTGCGGTCAGCCGGCAGATTCACCAGCTCGAGGCCCAGCTTGGCGTGGCGCTGTTTCAGCGCGTCGGTCGCGGCATCGAGCTGACCGACAGCGGGCGCCGTCTCTACCATACGACGCGCGAGTCATTTTCACGGCTGGAACGGGCCTGCGATCAGCTCCGGCGAGCGGCGGCCGGCGCTCCGCTGGTGCTCAGTTGCAGCGGCAGTTTTCTCGCCCGCTGGTTCATCCCCCGTCTCGACCGGCTGAAGCAGGAGTGTCCGGGGCTGGAGCTGCACCTGACCGCCAGCGAGGAGGAGCAGCCGCCGGGGCCCGGGGTGGATGCGGCGTTGCGGTTCGCCACCCCACCCTGGCCGGCCGATCAGCGGGTGATCGAGCTGGCCCCGGAGCGGATCGGGCCGGTGCTGCACCCCAAATGGGTAGCCCCCGCCCCGGCGCCAGCGCCGGCCAGCCTGCTCCAGCTGCCGCTGTTGCAAACCCTGTCGCGGCCACAGGCGTGGCCACTCTGGTGCCAGGCCCACCATCTGGCGGTATCTGAATTGCGCATCGAACAATCCTTCGAGCATCTCAACTATATGCTCGAGGCGGCGCTGGTGGGGCTGGGGGTTGCGATCGCGCCGGAGTACCTGGTGGAGGAAGATCTGCGCACCGGCCGACTGGTCGCCCCGTGGGGGTTCATCGAGACCGACGCCCGGCTGAGCCTGTGGCTGGCCCGCGGGAGTGGATCGCCGCGGGCGCTGCAGCTGGCCCGCTGGCTCAAAACGGCACTCAATCGATGATCTCGAACCCCTGCAAGCTCGCATCGAACGGCTGCTCGACGGAGCTCACCTCCGCCACGTTGGCCAGCTCCGGCCCGGTGCTGAGCCAGGCCTCCACGTGGCGTACCGCTTTCTCCTCGCCGCAGAGCAGCGCCTCGACAGACCCATCCGGCCGATTGCGCACCCAGCCGGTCAGGCCGTTGGCCAGCGCCTGTTCGCGGGTGAAATGTCGAAACCAGACCCCTTGCACCCGGCCGGTGACCCGGGCCCGCACACATGTTTTTGCCATCACGACTCCTCGGTTTTCACTCGCTGCCGTTCGCCGTCGCAGCGAAACAGCGCCTGCAGGCTGAGATCGAGCGCTTCGTTGCGCTGCGCCTGCAGCCGGCGCAAGCGTGCCTGCAGCTCCCGCTGCCATGCCTCATCCGCCTCGGGCAGCGGGTCCGGCAGCGGCCAGGGCAGCGCCTGCTGCAACTGCAACAGGGTGTAGCCGCCCAGGTCACGACTGAGCAGATACTGCCCCTCCTCTGTACGTCGGATCAATCCGGCGGCGCTCAACCGCTGTACATACTCATCCCAGCGCTCCTGATCGAGGCCGGGAACCTCTTTCAGCAACACCCGATCCGGCACCGACTCCCCCGCCTGCTGCGCCCGCCACAGCCGTTGCAACACCGCCAGAATGGTATACAGGTGCGGCTCGTGGCTGCGCCGGCTGCCCACTTGACTCACCGTCAGCAACCGCGTCAGCTCCGCCCCGAGCAGGATGATCCCCCAGCTGATATAGACCCAGACCAGAAACAGCGGCACCGCCGCAAAGGCACCATAGATCAGCTGATAGGAGGGCGACAGGGTCACGAACTGGACAAAACCGCGCTTGGCGATCTCAAACAGGATCGCCGCAAACAGCCCACCGATGGCGGCATTTCGCAGTGGAACGTGACAGTTGGGCACGACCACGTAGAGCAGCATGAACGCCAGGGCGGAGAAGAGCGGCGGCAAGATCGACAGCAGCCGCGCCCGCCCGACCATCTCGGTGGCGCTGGAGACGAAAGAGAGGCTGGCGATATAGGAGGTCAGCAGCAACCCCAGGCCGATCAGGATCGGCCCCAGGCTGAGCACGGCCCAGTAGAGCAGAAAGCTGGACAGCCCCTTGCGCGGCTCGGCGACCCGCCAGATCCGATTGAGGGCGGCCTCGATGTTTTTCATCATCAAAATCGAGGTGACGACCAGAAAAAGGATACCGATCACCGTCAAACTTTGCGCCTGGGAGGCGAAGGTACGCAGATAATCCAACACCACCTCGCCGGTGGCCGGCACGAAATTGGCGAAAATCCAAGCCTGAAGCTGCTCCCCCACGCCGCTGAAATTGGGCACCGCGGCCAGCATCGAGTAGGAGACCGTCATCAGAGGGACAACGGCAAACAGCGTGGTGTAGGTCAGGGCCGCCGCGTTCAGTATCCCCTGATTGGCCTGAAACTGGCGCGCCAGGGCACGAATGAACACCACCGCCGCCGACAAGGCTCCCTTCTGCATACACTCTCACTTAACTAACTGCGGGTCTGCCCTATACAATAGGGCGCTCGTGAGCGTATTGAAAGCCCAAACGGAGCCCCCATGGCGATCTGCATCTATCACAATCCGCGCTGTTCCAAATCCCGCCAGACCCTGCAACTGCTGCGCGCGCGGGGCATCGAGCCCGAGATACGCGAGTATCTGCGGGAGATCCCAACGGCCGCTGAACTGAAGCGGGTGCTGGCGGCGCTGGGGATGCGCCCGCGGCAGCTGCTGCGGGTGAAGGAGGCCGAGTACGAACAGGCGGGGCTGAACAACCCCGAGCTGGATGACGAGGCGGTCATCGAAGCGATGCGCCGATACCCCAAACTGATCGAGCGCCCGATCGTCATCAACGGTGAGCGCGCCCGGATCGGTCGCCCGCCGGAAGCGGTACTGGAGATCCTCCCATGAGCCGCCCCTATCTGCTGGTGCTCTACTACAGCCGCAGTGGTGCCACCCGCGCCCTGGCCCAAGAGATCGCCCACGGCAGCGAGGCGGAAGGGATGGAGGCGCGGCTGCGCACGGTGCCGCCGGTGTCCACCGTGTGCGCGGCGAGCGAGCCGGAGATACCCGCCAGCGGTGACATCTACTGTACCGAGTCCGATCTGGCCCAGTGCAGTGCGCTGGCCCTTGGCAGCCCCACCCGCTTCGGCAACATGGCCGCACCGCTGAAATACTTTATCGACTCCACCAGCAGCCTCTGGCTCTCTGGCGCCCTGATCGACAAGCCCGCCTGCGTGTTCAGTGCCAGTGCCAGCCTGCACGGCGGGCAGGAAACCACCCTCCTGAGCATGATGCTGCCCCTGCTGCACCACGGCATGGTGCTGGCGGGGCTGCCCTACAGCGCCACCGAGCTGCTGGAGACCCGCAGCGGCGGCACCCCCTATGGCGCAACCCATGTCAGCGGCCAAGATCAGTGCCGCGAGCTGGATGGCGCCGAAAAGGCGCTGGCGCGGCAACAGGGGCGGCGGCTGGCCCGACTGGCACTCAAACTGCACCGGGAGAGCCGATGAACGGATTGCAAGCCAAGACCCGCCGCAGTCGAATAGTGGTGCTGCTGAGCTTTTTTGCCCTGCTGCTGCTGTTCACGCTCTGGTATTTGTGGCTATCGCCGGCCCAGGGGGACAACCCCTGGGTGATCTGGCTGGTACACGTTCTGCCGCTGGCGGCCTTCACACCGACGCTGATCGCCGGCAAGCCGCGCGGCCACGTCTGGCTCTGTTTCGTGCTGCTGGTCTACTTCCTCGAGGCCGTGATCGCCGCACTGGTGCCTCCCACCCGCTGGCTCGGCGGCATCGACTGTGCTCTGCTGGTGACGCTGTTCAGCGCGGCGATGCTCTATGCCCGCTGGCGCAGCCAGCTGGATCGCTCCCGGGCGCGCGGGGCGACCCGTTGAGCCGCTCCCGCCACGCCGACCCAGCACGCTGGCGGCGGGAGTTCCCGTTGCTGTCGCAGCGGCTGGATGGCCAGCCGCTGATCTACCTCGATAACGCGGCCACCACCCAGAAACCGCGGCAGGTGATCGACGCCGTCAGCCGCTTCTACACCCACACCAACGCCAATGTGCATCGCGCCAGCCACACCCTGTCGGCCCGGGCCACCCACGCCTTTGAGGAGGCGCGCCTGAGTGTGGCCCAGTGGCTGGGGGTCGCCGACCCCGCCTGCCTGATCTGGACCCGCGGCACCACCGAGGCGATCAACCTGGTGGCGCAGAGCTGGGGGCGCAGCCAGCTGCGCGCCGGTGATCTGATCCTGCTGCAACAGAGCAACCACCACGCCAACATCGTCCCCTGGCAGATGGTGGCCGCCGCGGTGGGGGCCCGGATCGAAGTGATCCCCCTGCAGCCCGATGGTGATCTGGATCTGGCCGCCTACCGCAACCTGCTGCAGCAAGGCCCCAGGCTGATCGCCCTGAGCCATGTATCCAACGCCCTCGGCACCCGCTACCCGATCGAGTCGCTGTGCCGTCTGGGGCGGGAGGCCGGAGCCACGTTGCTGGTGGATGGCGCCCAGGCGCTGCCCCATTTCGAGGTCGACCTGAGCCGGCTCGGCTGTGACTTCTATGCGTTTTCGGGCCACAAGCTGTTCGCCCCCTGCGGCATCGGGGCACTCTGGGGGCGCCGCGAGCTGCTCGACGCCATGCCGCCCTGGCAGGGGGGCGGCGAGATGATCCGTGAGGTTAGTTTCAGCACCACCCGCTATGCCGACCCGCCGTTCCGTTTCGAGGCCGGCACCCCCAACATCGGCGGCGCCATCGGGCTGGCCGCCGCCATCCACTATCTGCGCCAGCAGGATCGCCGCGCCATGGCGGCCCATGAGCAGGCCCTGTTGCAGCGCGCCCGCGAGTGCTGTGCGCCACTGCGCGGGTTTCGTGAGCTGCCGGCGGGGGCTGAGCGGATCAGCCTGCTCTCGTTTGAGCTGGAGGGGTTCCATCAGCAGGATGTGGCCCACTGGCTCGACCGCCACGGCATCGCCGTTCGGGCCGGCCACCACTGCGCCATGCCCCTGATGCAGGCGCTGGGGGTGCCCGGCACGCTGCGCGCCTCCTTCGCCTTCTACAACCGGCTGGAGGAGGCCGAACAGCTGGCCCACTGCCTGGACCGGCTCATCCAGAGCCAGAACAGCCGCGTGAGCCTCACCCGCGGTGAAACGAACGACCTGCCGGCCCTGCTGGCGGCAGTCTACGCCGCCAGCGACTGGAACGGCCGCTACCAGGCCCTGATGCGGCTGGGCCAGAACCTGCCCGGCCTGCCCGCTCCGCTCAAGCAGGAGCGCTACCGTCTGCATGGCTGTGAATCCCGTGTCTGGCTGGTGCCGGCCCTGGATCAACAGGGCCGGCTGGCCTGTCGGGCCGACGCCGATGCCCGCATCCTGCGCGCCCTGCTGGCGCTGCTGCTGGAGCATGTCAACGGCCTTGCCCCCAGCGAGCTGCTGCAAACCGACCTGACCGACCTGCTGGATCGACTGGAGATCCGCCGCCACCTCAGCCCCTCGCGGGGGAACGGGGTGATGGCGATCATTCGGGCCATCGAGGCCTTCGCCCGCGACCGGAACGGCCAGAGCCACCGCCCCGTTTCGCCCGGATCTGTTTCATGGAGTCACGATGAATCTAAATGACCTCAGCCTGTTCATCCGCGTCGTCGAGACCGGCAGCTTCACCGCGGCGGCGGAGAGCCTCAACGTGCAGAAATCCACCATCAGCCGCCGGATCGCGCAGCTGGAAGACGCCCTGGGCATCAGATTGATCCAGCGCACCACCCGCAAGCTCAGGCTCACCCCGGAGGGTGAAGAGCTGTTCAGCCGCGCCCAGCCGCTGGTGGATGATCTGGAGGCGGTGCAGGATCAGATCAGTGCGTCACGCGCCGAGCTGCGGGGCCGCCTGCGCCTGACCATGCCCACCGAGATCGGCGTATTCATGATGAACGAGGTGATCGCCAGCTTCATGCAGCGCTACCCCAGGCTCGAACTGGATGTGGAGCTGGGCACCCGCGCCGTGGATCTGATCGAGGAGGGTGTGGATCTGGCGTTGCGACTGGGCCCGCTGCCCGACTCGAACCTGATTGCACGCCCGATCGCCGGCCTGCACCGGGGGCTTTTCGCCACGCCGGAGTACCTGCAGCGGCATGGCGCGCCGCAAACCCCGGATGAGCTCGCGCACCACCACTGCATCAGCCTGATGAAGCCGTTCGACCACCTGCGCTTTCGCGACTGGAACGACAACGAACCGGTCACCATGGGCGGTCGCCTGCGCACCAACAGCATGAGTTTCGTGCGTGAAATGATCCTGCAGGGGATGGGAATCGGGCGCCTGCCGGAGGTGTTCTGTGGCGAACTGATCAGAACGGGACGAATCGTGCGGGTGCTGGAGGCGTTCACCCTGGAACCGCTGGAGGTCAACGCCCTCTACGCCAGCCGGCGCAACCTGAACCCACGCCTGCGCGCGTTCCTCGACCACATGGCGGAACGGTTGCGCGATCACCCCTGGGTGCAAAACCATCTGATCCAGCTGCAGGGGTGATCCCCTACCCGCGCGGCCGACGCCGTTTTCGCCCGCCCCCCGCCCGGCGCCGCGCCGGTGCCTCGATCCCGCGCATCGCCTGGGGCCGGATCTGTTCGATCAGCGGCCCCAGCGCCTGCTCCAGTGGCTGCATAAACCCCCGATAGCTGAGCGCCTTGCGGCTGATCGCATCCAACTGCGACTCCCACTGGGCGGTCATGTCCGGGCGGCTCAGCCCTTCCGGCAGCGCGGCGATCAGCGCCCGACCGGCGGCGGTGGCGTGAATCTGTTTGCCCTGGCGCTGCAGAAAACCGCGCTTGAACAGCAGCTCGATGATCCCGGCCCGGGTGGCCTCGGTGCCCAGCCCGTCGGTGTCGCGCAACACCTTGCGCAGCGCCTCGTCCTGCACGAAGCGGGCGATGCCGGTCATGGCGGCCAGCAGGCTGGCATCGGTGAACGCCTTGGGGGGCTGGGTCAGCTTTTCCAGCAGCTCAGCGCGCTCACAGTGCAGTGACTCCCCCACCCGCAACGCCGGCAGCCGGCCCTCATCCTCCTCCTCTGCCGCCTTGCCCAGCAGCGCCTTCCAGCCCGGCTCGGTGATCTGCCGCCGCTTGGCCAAAAAGCGGCCGGCGGCGATCTCCAGCTCCACCCGGCGGTCGGCGTAACGACAGGGGGGGTAAAACTGCAGCAGATACTGGCGTGCGATCTGGCTGTACAGCTGCAACTCGGTGCGGCTCAACCGCCCCAGCGCAGCCACCCTGGCGGTGGGAATGATGGCATGGTGGGCGGCCACTTTTTGGTCGTTCCAGGCTTTGGATTTCAGCTGCAGATCGGCCCGTTCCACCGCGCCGGCCAGCTCCGGCTGGGTGTGGGCGATCGCCTGGGTCACCCGCGCCGCCTCGGCCCGGTGCTCGGCGGGCAGATAACGGCAATCGGAACGGGGGTAGGTGATCAGCTGATGCTTTTCATACAGCGCCTGGGCCGTATCCAGCACCTGCTGCGCCGCGAGGCCGAACCGCTTGGCGCAGTCGATCTGCAGCGCCGAGAGGTTATAGGGCAGCGGCGGGGGCTGCTGGCCGGGCTTGCGCTCATCCATGCGGACCACGGCGGGCTGGCCGCTGACCCGCCGCACCACGTTTTCCGCCAGCGCTTTCGATAGCACCCGCCCCTGTTCGTCCTGAAAGCGGGCGCAGGCCTCGCTGGGCTGCCAGAGGGCGCTGAAGCGCTCGCCGCGCTCGGTGAGCAGATGGGCCTCCACCTCGTAATAGGGTTTGGGCTCGAAGGCGGCGATCTCGCCATCCCGCGCCACCACCAGCCCCAGCACCGGCGTTTGTACCCGCCCCACCGAGAGCACACCAGCATAACCGGCCGCGCGCCCCTTGAGGGTCAGTGCCCGGGTCATGTTGATGCCAAACAGCCAGTCGGCCCGCGCCCGCGCCAGCGCCGACACGGACAGGGGCACAAACTCCTGGTTGGGGCGCAGCCGGGCGATGGCGCGCCGCACCGCCTCGGGGTTCAGGTCGGAGATCAAACAGCGCTGCACCCGTGCCCGCTTGGCGGTCGGCAGCTCGAGAAAGTCGATCACCTCATCCACCAGCAACTGCCCCTCCCGGTCCGGGTCGCCGGCATGGATGATCTGGTCCGCCTGCTGCACCAGCCGGCGCAGCACCGCCACCTGCCCGGCCATGCCGCGGCGCGGCTCGAGCCGCCAGCGCTTGGGCAGGATCGGCAGATGCTCCAGCCGCCACTGCTTGAAGGCCGGGTCATAGGCATCCGGCTCGGCCTGCTCCAACAGATGACCGATACACCAGCTCACCACCTGATCGCCGCCACAGCGGATCAGCCCCTCCTCTTTCTTGTGCGGACCCGGCAGCACGGCGGCGATGGCGCGGGCCAGGCTGGGTTTTTCAGCGATGTAGAGCTTCATGGGTTGTGTTGCCATACCTCCGGTGGAGCCCCTGCGGGGCCGAAATGAACCGCCTGCCAGCGGGTGTGCCCCCCGTTCTCGCCCGAGGGCCGGCTGCCCGCTGCCGCCGGCGCGCCCCCGAGGCGCTGATCCATACCCTTGGGCGGTGGGGCGATCGGGCCGATGCGCTTTACCCGCGGCCCGGTGTGGGCGACACTGTCCCTGTGCCGTTACCCACAGCCCACGCGGCGGTGATCAGACAGGCAACACCAGCCAATCGCAACCATCAAGGAGACACAACCGTGAGCAAAATTCTTGTACTGTACTACTCCTCCTACGGCCATGTTGAAACCCTGGCCCAGGCGATCGCCGAGGGGGCCCGCTCTGTCGCCGGTACCGATGTGGTGATCAAGCGGGTGCCCGAGCTGATGCCGGACGAGGTCGCCAAAAACGCGGGGATCAAGCTGGATCAGTCGGCGCCCATCGCCGAGCCCAATGAGCTGGTCGAGTACGATGCCATTATTTTCGGCACCCCGACCCGCTTTGGCAACATGGCCAGCCAGATGCGCAACTTCCTCGATCAGACCGGCGGCCTCTGGGCCCAGGGCAAGCTGGTCGGCAAGGTCGGCAGCGTGTTTGTCAGCACCGGCACCGGCGGCGGCAACGAAACCACCATCCAGTCCTTTCACACCACGCTGTTCCACCACGGCATGGTGGTGGTGGGTATGCCCTATGCGCTGCCTGAAATGACCGATATCAGCCAGGTAAAAGGCGGCTCCCCGCTCGGCGCCGGGACCATCGCCGGGGGGGATGGTTCCCGCCAGCCTTCGGAGCAGGAGCTAAGCATGGCGCGCTATCAAGGCAAACATGTGGCCGAGATCAGCGCCAAACTGAGCGCCTGAGAGACCCCCGCGGGCCGGGTTCGCGCCGGCCCTTTTCCCTCCCGATAACCCCCGCGCCGGCCCCCGCTCATTCGCCGGGCAGCGCCACCCCCCGCTCCAGCACCCTGCGCAGCACAAAGCTGGAATGTACCCCGGTGACCCCCTCGATACGGGTGATCTGGTGCAGCAGCAGGTCGTGGTAGGCATCCATATCCTCCACCAATACCCGCAGCTGATAGTCCGCCTCCTGGCCGGTGATGATCAGGCACTCCAGCACCTGGGGCAGCGCGGCGATTTTGCGCTCGAAGTTTGCGAACCGCTCGGGTGTATGCCGATCCATGGAGATATGCAAAATCACACTCAGATTCAGCCCCAGTTTTTTGCCATCGACCAGTGCCCGGTAGCCCCGAATCAGACCGCTCTGCTCCAGCGCCCGCACCCGCCGCAAACAGGGTGATGGCGACAGGCCGATCCGATCGGCCAGCGCCTGATTACTGATCCGCCCCTCCTGCTGCAAAATCCGCAAGATGGCGCGGTCATAGCGATCCAGTGGCGGCGGGCTTTCATCCATCGACATAAAATTGCTCCAGATAATCAATAAAGGGTTTATATTGCCAAAAATAAGCCAAACAAGCGCAAGTTAGCAATCGCCTGGCGGCACAAATCCCCTATCATTGGTCTCGGGTTCAGTTTTGGCCCGCGCCGGCGCCGCTGGGCCTTACCCAGGCCCTGATGGCGCTGATCGCCCTACCCGGGCGCTCGGCGGGCGCGGCCACCCACACACAATGGTCTATCCCCAGCGGAGTGCAACGAGATGACAACAGCCAACTTCAACCATCAAAAGTACCGGCCGGTGGAGCCCGTCACCGGTTTTACCCGCACCTGGCCCGAGCGCCGGGTGAGTGAGGCCCCCATCTGGGCCAGCGTCGACCTGCGCGATGGCAATCAGGCCCTGCTGGAGCCGATGAACGTGGCCCAGAAACAGCGCCTCTGGCAGCTGCTGGTCAAGCTCGGCATCAGGCAGATCGAGATCGGTTTCCCGGCGGCCAGCCAGCCGGATTATGACTTCACCCGTTGGTTGATCGAGGAAAACCAGATCCCGGAGGGGGTCTGCGTGCAGGTCCTGGTACAGGCGCGCGAGGCGTTGATCGCCCGCACCTTTGCGGCCCTCGAGGGGGTGAAACAGGCGGTGGTGCATGTTTACAACTCCACCTCGCGCACCCAGCGGGAGCGGGTGTTCGGCATGAGCCGCGACCAGATCAAGCAGATCGCGGTGCGGGGTGCCCGCTGGGTGCAAGAGTACGCCGCGCGCTACCCGGACACCGACTGGACCTTCCAGTACTCACCGGAGAGCTTCACCAGCACCGAGGTGGAGTACGCCGTTGAAGTCTGTGAGGCGGTGATGGATGTGTGGCAACCCACGCCGCAACGGCGCTGTATCCTCAACCTGCCCACCACGGTCGAGGTTGGCCCACCGAACCACTTTGCCGACCAGGTGGAGTATTTCTGCCAGCATTTGCGCCGCCGTGACAGCGCCATCATCTCCGTGCACACCCACAACGACCGGGGCGGTGCGGTCGCATCCGCGGAGCTGGCGCTGCTGGCCGGGGCTGAGCGGGTGGAAGGCACCCTGCTCGGCAACGGCGAACGCACCGGCAACATGGATATTGTCACCCTGGCGATGAACCTGTACAGCCAGGGGGTCGACCCGCAACTGGAGCTGTCCAACCCGGACGAGATCATTCAGGTGTGCAGCGAATGCACCGGCCTGCCGCTCCATCCGCGCCACCCCTGGATCGGTGAGCTGGTCTACACGGCGTTCTCCGGCAGCCATCAGGATGCGATCCGCAAGTCCCTGCAACAGCAGCAGGAGGATGAGCCCTGGCAGGTGGCCTATCTGCCGATCGACCCGGCGGACCTGGGGCGCGACTATCAGGCGGTGATTCGGGTCAACAGCCAGTCCGGCAAGGGGGGGATGACCTTCCTTTTGGAACGGGATTTCGGCATCAGCCTGCCGCGCTGGCTACAGCTCGAACTGGCCCCGATGGTACAGAAAAAAAGTGAACTAGAAGGCGGTGAGCTGGACAGCCGGGTGATCCATGCGCTGCTGCGGCAACAGTTCCTGCAGGACAAGAGCCCGGCGAGTCTGGAGGGTTACCGGATCGAGCGTCGCGGCGCCACCGAGACCCTGGCGGCGGATATTCGGATCGAGGGCGAGCCGCTGCGGATCGAAGGCGAAGGCAAGGGGGCCATGGCCGCCTTCATCGACGCCTGGCAGCGCCGCACCGGCCTTGGCATCCATGTGGTCGACTACGCCGAACACGCCCTGGGAGAGGGTTCCGATGCCGCGGCGGCCGCCTATGTCCAGCTGAACGTGGCCGGTCAACGGGTGGGGGGGATGGCGGTGGATGGCGACAGCGTTAGCGCTTCACTCAAGGCGGTAGTGTCGGGGCTGAACCGTTCCGGCAAGGCGACACAACGTGCGCCTGCCGGGGGCGGTCAGCACCCCAAGGCGGTCAGCCCGCTCGCCGCCGAGAGCGGCTGACCGGGGAAACGGCGGGGTCAGACGCGCAGGTTGATGTTCTGCCCCACCGGGCTGGCCGGGTCCACCGTGGGGGTGGGGGCGGCGCTCTGAATCAGCTGCAGCGCCTGCTGCCCGTTCAGCTCGATCTGGTCCTTGACCATCGAGCTGACCCGGGTGGCGTGGCTGGCCTGGGTCTGCGTGTTGCTCATGGCACTGCTCATTGAAGCGATATCCATGGGGAGACTCCTCTGTTCGTTGACTTCGTCTGCAGTTTACGACAGCCATGGCGGAGATGACAGCGCACCGCCCCACCCTGGCGATGAAGATTATTCACGCACCAGAACCACCCTGAGCGCATCCAGCCTCAGCTCGGCAGCCTCCAGCGCGGCGACCATCTGCTCGGTATCCGCCTGCAGGGCGGCAAGCTCTTCGGGGCGCACCATCGGGTTGACCTGCGCCAACGCCGCCAGCCGCTGGTACTCCGCCTCGCGCTCCCGCCGCAGCCGCTGTAGCGCTTCGGTGCGCAGCGTGGCGAGGGTGGTGGCCAGCAGCGGCTCGGCCAGCTTCAGTTGGGCGCTGATCTGCTCCCGCGCCAGACGCACCATCTTCTGCGCGGTAGTGCGGTTCACGCTTTGCAGCAGTTGGTTCAGGGGCTGGTGTCCGATCATGGCGGCCAGATCACGCCCCTCCTGATCCAGCAGCAGGCGCACACCGCCACCGGGCAGGTAGCGTTCCAGCTGCAGCCGGCGCGGAGCCGGGCAGCTCAGTTCGTGGATCAGCTCCAGCAGCAACGTGCCCGGCTGCAGCGGGGGCAGCTTGAGGGTGGCGACCGCACAGTTGCCCAGCTCCCCCTGCACGATCAGCTCCATGGCGGCGCTCAGCAGCGGGTGCTCCCAGCTCATGAACTGGAGATCCTCCCGCGCCAGCGCCCGTTCGCGGCTGAAGGTCAGCGTCAGCCCCTCTTCGGGCAGCCCCGGCAGCGAACAGAGCAGGTGCTCGCCGGGGTGCAGCACCAGGCCATCCGGTCCATGGGGCTGGCTGTCGACGCCGAGGCGCTCGAACAGATTTTCCGCCAGGGGCTGAAGCTCGCCACTGTGCTCCAGCGTCGCCACCTCCTGCAGCAGCCGTTGGGCCTGCTCCGGCCGACAGCTGCTCAGCTCGAGCAGCCGGTCACGCCCGTGCGACAGCTCCTGCTCCATCGCTTCCCGCTCCTGCCGGGTCTCATCCAGCAGCGCCTGCACCGCCTCGCTCTCCTGCGGGTGGTGCAGGCAGTGCAACAGGCGGGGGGCGAAACGGCGGAACAGGGCGTCCCCCACGGCGCAGACCCGGCCAAAGGCGTTCAACCCTTCGTCGTACCAGCGCAGCAGCACCTCACCGGCACTGCCGCTGTAGACCGGGAGATGGATCTGAATATCGCCGCGCTGCCCGATGCGGTCGAGCCGCCCGATCCGCTGCTCCAGCAGGTCCGGGGTCAGCGGCAGATCGAACAGCACCAGATGCTGGGCAAACTGGAAATTGCGGCCTTCACTGCCGATTTCAGAGCAGACCAGCACCTGAGCGCCCAGCTCCTCCTCCGCGAAGTAGGCCGCCGCACGGTCCCGATTGACCAGGCTCATCCCCTCATGGAACACGGCGGAGCGGAGCCCCGCGCGCAGGTTGAGATGCGCCTCCAGCGCCACGGCCGTGGCGGCGTGGGCACAGATCAGCAACACCTTGCGCTGGCGCTGCTGGCGCAACCATTCGACCAGCCACTCGACCCGGGTGTCCAGTTCGAGCCAGTCAGCGCCCATGAGCTTTTCCGGGTGGAGCCACGCCTCCGGGGCCACCGGCTCATCGAACAGGGCCAGCTCGACCGGCATCTCCAGCGGGTGTACCCGCAGCTGGCGCCGCGGAAAGCCGGAGACCGTGGCGCGGGTGTTGCGAAACAGCACCCGCCCCGTACCCTGACGGTCGATCAGCTGGCGCAGCAGCGCCTCCAGCGCCGGCGGCTGCTCCGCCTCGGGCAGCCGCGACCACGCCTCCACCGCGTCGGCGCCCAGCCACTCAGCCAGCGTCCGGCGCAGACGGG
>JAXHUI010000079.1:0-6639 GCA_034189745.1 Pseudomonadota bacterium | reverse complement strand
GCTGAAAATGGGTGTTTCTGGATGGGCACTGGCTAGAAAAACATCCCCGGTTCAAGCTTCACTTCACACCAACCAGCGCCTCTTGGCTGAATACCGTGGAGGGCTGGTTTGGTCAACTGGAACGCCGCGCTTTGTACCGTGGCATTTTTACCAGTGTCGGCGAACTGAAGAAGGCGATTCGTCGCTTTATCCAAACTCATAATGAGAAACTGGCAAAGCCGTTCCGCTGGCACAAGAGTGCAGAATCGATTATGACTTCAGTGGCGCGAGCAAAGCTGAGCGTTATTGATAATAAATAAACGGATTACCCAGACGGAACACTAGCCGATGGGTGCTACCAGGTGCAATCACAGTGACCGTCCGATCAGCTCCTTCATGATCTCATTGGTGCCGCCATAAATTTTTTGTACCCGCGCAGCAGCGTACATCTGTGCAATCGGGTACTCCATTAGGTAGCCGTAGCCGCCAAAAATTTGCAGACAGCGGTCGATGATCTCGACTTGCATATCGGTGCCGTGCAACTTGGCCATTGAGGCGGTCGCGGTGTCGAGGTTACCATCTATATAACGCTGGACGCAGTGATCCATAAAGGTTTTTGCAGCCAACACTTTGGTCTTGCACTCGGAAAGTACGAAACGCGTGTTCTGGAAGTCCAGAATTGGCTTGCCGAACGCTGTCCGTAGCTTTGCGTACTTGATTGCCTCCATAACCGCAGCCTCGGCCATCGCAACACCGGCAATCCCAATAATCAAGCGCTCGCGGGGTAGTTGTTCCATCAACTGGAAAAAGCCCTGGCCTTCTTCGCCACCGAGCAAATTCTCTGCAGGCACGCGCATATCGATGAAGGTTAGCTCGCGGGTGTCTTGCCCATGTTGTCCGATCTTTTGCAACACCCGGCCGCGTTCGTAGCCTTTGACCTTATCCACTTCGACTACGAATAGAGAAATACCCCGGGCACCCTTGGCTTTGTCAGTCTTGGCTACCACTATCATTAGATCAGCATGAGTGGCGTTAGATATGAATGTTTTTGATCCGTTGATAACGTAGTAATCGCCGTCGCGGACTGCGGTAGTTCGTATTGCTTGCAGATCTGATCCTGTCCCGGGCTCGGTCATGGCAATTCCGATCACCTTCTCACCGTTGGCCATCGCCGGGATCCAGCGTTGCTTCTGCGCCTCTGTTGCATACGCCGCCACGTAATGGGCTACGATTGTCGAGTGTACGCTGAAACCGAACGCAGTGTCCCGGGCCAGCGCCAGCTCCTCCTGGACCACCGCCTCGTGGCCGAAGTTGCCGCCGCCGCCACCGTACTCCTCGGGCAGGCCGGTACACAATAGACCGGCGGCGCCGCTTTTGTTCCAAAACTCACGGTCGACATGATGCTGCTCGGCCCAGCGCTCTTGGTTAGGCGTAACCTCGCGGGCGAAGAACTTGGCCGCTTGGTCGCGCAGCAACGTGTGGTCCTCGGCCTCCCAAGGCGCCTTATAATCGGGAAACAATTCGCTCATGGTCTTTACTTTCCTGTGTAGTGGGGGGCACGCTTCGCTAGAAAGGCGGCCTGACCCTCGTGGCTGTCGGCGGAATGGATCGCCAGGTGAAAATTACGTTTTTCATACTTGAGGCCCTGGCTGAGGGGTGTCTCAAAAGACTGCAAGGCTGCATCCTTGGCCAGCGCCACAGCCAGCGGCGAGTTGGCGGCGATACGTCCAGCCATTGCAAGTGCTTGATCAAGGGCCTCACCCTCTGGGACCACGCGGGCGACGATGCCGTCGGCACAGGCGTCAGCCGCACTAATGAAATCGCCGGTCAGCAGCATGGTCATTGCCTTCGCCTTGCCGACCGCGCTCACCAAGCGCTGCGTGGCGCCGCCACCGGGGATGACGCCGAGCTTGACCTCTGGCACCCCAAACTTTGCGGTGTCGGCCGCGATAACGATGTCGCAGGCGAGCGCAAGCTCACAGCCCCCACCTAGGGCCAAGCCCTCTACGGCGGCGATAGCGGGCTTGGGAAACCGTGCCAGGTCATCCCAGATCGTGCCGCCAAGTGCTTTGCGTGGACCGATCAACGCATCCTCACGGATGCGGTCAAAGGCAGTGATGTCAGCGCCAGAGCAGAAATTTCCACCTGCACCATGAATCACTACGGCACGCACAGTGTCGTTGTACTGCAGATCTATCAACGCCTGCCCCAGCGCGCTCAAAATTTCTTCGTTGAGCGCGTTGTGGGCATTGGGCCGATTGAGTTCTAGGATGACTATGGATTCGTCTCGTCGGATATTGAGGATAGCCATTAAGTGTCCTTGTGAAGATCTTTATAATTGGCGCGGATCGATTTTTTGTCGATTTTGCCGACGCTGGTGCGAGGTAGCGACTCAAGAAACAGGACGGTATCTGGTAGCTGCCACTTGGCAAAATGGGGGGCTAAAAATTCATGAATCTCAGCTAGTTTCAGTTCATTGCCGTCGTCGGTAACCACAAGGGCAATGGGGCGTTCCTGCCACTTTGGGTGCTCAATTCCGACAACAGCAGCATCTCGGATGCGCGGGTGTGCGGTCAACGCGTTTTCCATGTCTATAGAAGATATCCATTCGCCGCCGCTTTTGATTACGTCTTTGAGTCGATCGGTTAGCTTAAGGTAGCCGTACTGATCGATTGTGCCTATGTCACCACTACGCCAATAGCCGTCCAAGAAGCGTTCGTTATCGTCGTCAAGTTTGTAATATTTCTCAATGACCCATGGGCCTCGCAATAACACCTCTCCCTGGGAAACACCGTCGAAGGGTACGTCTTCATCAGCACTGTTGACCAGTCGGAAGTCGACACCGGGGGCCATTAAGCCTTGGCAACGCTTTCGGTTCCACATTTGTTCGTTGTTCAACACCTTGCGCAGCGACGGCTTCAGCCCTTTGTTGATCGTAACTAGCGGCGTGGTTTCGGTGGCTCCGTAGGCGTGAATAACGTCGGCCCCGGTCAGATCATGAAAGCCCCGCATCAAACTCAGTGAAGGTTCGGTGGCGCCGCTCAACAGCCGCGCCCGACTCAAGTCGGGCTTGCTGTCAAGTGTTCGGATGTACTCCAGCATCGGTGTAAAGATCGCGGGCGCGCCGTTGGCTACGGTGACCTCCTCTGCGATCATTGCATCGACTAGAACCGAAGTGTCCTCAGCGACGTAGCGGCCAGGCAGGACAATTTTAGCCATCGCCTGGACGGCGGCCTGCGGAAGGCCCCAGGACTGGCCGTGAAACATCGGCGTAATGAGCATGACGGTGTCATCGCTACTCATACCGACCAGCCCAGTCATTGTCAGGGTGTGCAAGCACATGCCGCGGTGGGAATAGTAAATCCCCTTAGGCCTGCCAGTGGTACCCGTGGTGTAGCAGGCGCTGTAGGCCGAGGTCTCGTCCACCATCGGCCAGTCGATGTCTGCGTCTTCCGCCGCGAGCAGATCCTCAAAGTGATGCACGTTCGGCAGGGCCGTGCTGATCTGCGACAGAGGGCGGTCGGTCATCACGATCCAGCCTTTGACCTGAGGCACCAGTGGGGCGAGCTGCTCTGCAATCGGCAGCAGGGTCTCGTCAACAAGGATCCAGGACGCCTCACTGTGGTCGGTAACATAGCCTAGGTCCTCGGGTGCCAGACGAAGATTCATTTGTAGCATGACGGCGGCAAGGCCGGGGATCGCCCAATAGAGTTCGAAATGTCGGCGACTGTTCCAGTCCAGAATGCCGACGACGTCACCAGGTCCGACGCCGAGGCCGCGCAGTGCGTTGGCCGCTTGACAGATCCGCAGGTAGGACTCGCCGTAGGTGTAGCGGTCCCATCCGCCGTCGGCGGTGCGGTAGACGATTTCTTGTTCCGGATAGGTTCGGGCCGCGTGCCGAATCATGGTCGTTGTGTTGAGCTGATAGCTGTCGCCGTGGGTGGAAGGACGGCCCTTCGTAATGGAGGTGGCGTGCATATCTTTCTCCTTAGATGCGTTCGATTATTGTTGTGTTGGCAGTGCCATGGGCTTCACAGATAGTCTGTAGGCCCAATTTCTTTCCGGAACGTTCGAGTTCGCACAGCAGATCGGTGAGCATGCGGGCACCGGTGGAGCCCAACGGATGCCCGATTGCGACTGAACCGCCGTTGACGTTGAGCTTGTCATCCGGAATATCGAACTCGTGCTGAAACATCAGCGGGACGCCGGCAAAAGCCTCGTTGACCTCGAACAGGTCGACGTCCGCCACGCTTATTCCCGCGACTTTGAGTGCCTTGCGGGTAGCATCAAGTATCGCGGTGAACTGGATCACGGGGTCGGCAGCGGCGACCGACATAGCGCGAAAGCGGGCGCGTGGTTTAAGGCCTAGTTGCTCAGCATATCCACGATCGGCGATCAGCAGTGCCGCCGCCCCGTCACTGATTTGGGATGCGTTCGCGGCCGTCGTGCGGCCATTTTCCGCAAAAACCGTCTTCAGGCCCGCCATCTTCTCCGCATCGGGATGCTCGCGAATGCCCTCGTCGACAGTGATGCATGGACCGTGGGGGTCATGGGGATCGGCGGTGATTGGCACCATCTGTGAGACAAAGGCGCCAGCCCGGCTAGCAGCAAGGGCCCGCTCATGGCTGCGAACGCTGTAGGCATCGAGTTCCTCGCGGCTGAATCCGAAGCGATCGTTCATAAGCTCCGAGCTGGGCCCCTGTGCCATCAGTCGACCGTGGTAGCGTTCCAGTTCAAGCGGACTGTACTGCGGGCCCAGCGGTGCACCAGGCATGAACGCTGACGGCATAGTCACCTGCGACATCGATTCAACCCCACCTGCGATCACCAAGTCGTAGCCGCCGGCCATGACGCCTTGGGCGGCAAAGCTGACCGCCTGTTGGCCGGAACCACACTGGCGGTCAACAGTTACGGCGGGCACGGACTCGGGCAAGCCGGCGGAGAGCACGGCGTGCCGGGCAACGTTGGAGGACTGTTGATCGTGCTGCAGCACGCAGCCAGCGATAACGTCGTCGACCGTAGATGGATCCACGCCACTGCGATCAATAAGATATCTTAGAGCGCGGCCGAGCAGGTCGGCGGGATGCCATTGGCTCAGTATGCCACCGCGTCTGCCGACCGGGGTTCTCACGGCATCGACGATAACGGGTTCACGGTTAATCATTTGTTGCTCCAGAGGTGGGGGCCTTGACTGCGGCCATAGGAATGTCGAGCTCGCGACCGATCACTTCCCAGTAAGTAGTCGTCCATGTGGCAAAGGTGGACTCGAGCTCCTCGATCGTATCGCCAATATGCTCTGCTACCCGGGCCGCGAAGTGTGACTCGAGAGCGCCGAGCGCGACATAGCCGTCCGAAGTGAGATATATGCGGTACGTAGGTAACGCCCCCCAGTGGCAGTGGCGTGCTAGGCCCCATCAGACCGTGGCGAACTGCTGCACCAGCCATCTGAGCGGCTTGGTCGAGTACTATCCTGTAGTGACCACCCATACCGGTGCGCGTCCGGCTTAATAGTCCCGCGACCGCAGCGGAGACCGCGCGCTCAGCTCCAAGCAAATCTGCCACTGGTACCAGCGGCATGGTCGGTGGACACAACGTGCCGTGAGCAGCCTGACAGGTCAGATCGTGACCCGGCACTTCGGCTGCCTCCCCTTCGTGGCCGACTATTTCAACGTGGATCAGGACCGGATAAGTCTCGGCGAGTCGATGCAGGTCAAGACGGCTTAGCGCAGACGGACGCATGGCCATGATCAGGACGTCAGCATCCGCGAGGCAGTCTTCGAGACGTGCCCGCTGCTCGGGTTGTTTGAGATCCGGGACAACGACCTCTTGAGCGACCACAAGCTCGTCGTACCAGGCACGGGCCACGGCGGCAAGCGGATGCCAGCTGGGGGCTCGATTTCGGTGGGTGACCTGTGCACCCATGCCGACCAGTTGTGCGGCCGCGATGGGGCTGGGCAGGTTGGCGGCGATCGAGCCCCCCCGAATCCCGGTCAGTGGTTCCGATGCGGGAGCGCTCATAAGCCGCGCATCCGCAGATAGACCGACATCGTCAGAACAAGTACCTGTTTGCGTTTCTGGTTGATTAACTCCCCCGTTGAAACGACCCGCATGCGGCCGCGTACAGGTTGGCTCTGAACATCTTCGATGACCGTGAATCCTGTGAGAGTGTCGCCCGGGCGTACCGGGCGGAGGAACTGCAAGTCATGAATACCTGCGCCGCCTATCACATCCCAGTGCTGTAAGAGACAGTCAACCGTAAGGCGCTGATATACAGCCAGGGTTTGGACGCCGCTGGCGATCAAGCCGCCAAAGTATCCTTCATTGGCAGCGCGATCCTCGTCGACGTGAAAGAACTGCGGATCCCACTGACTTGCAAACGCCACGATTTCGTCCGAGCTGAGCGTATAGCTGCCCAGCTCGGTCCGGTAGCCGGGGCGTAGGTCCTCTCTATCTGGGACAAGGGGCGGGGCGACCGATTTCATGAGTTTTACCTGTCAAATACATTGATGCTATACAAATGTATACCACAATATACGAATGTACAACGTCCTAGTTCTGGTAATCTTGCATATTCTGGCCATCGTGACCACTCAGCGTACAAAGCCAACTCTAGGGTGATGGCCCGGTCACGCTCGCCAGTATGCGCCGTGCGGAATACGC
>JAXHUI010000078.1:0-6832 GCA_034189745.1 Pseudomonadota bacterium | reverse complement strand
AGCTGCTGGAGGCATACGAATCCGGAGAGTTCGAGTCAGATCTGGATGCCGATCGTCGAGAGTACCTGACGAAGGCAGCGGAAGAAACGTTCAAGAAAGACAAGCGGATAAATATACGCATTTCCAGTCGCGACCTGGAGGCACTGCAACGTCGGGCGCTGGAAGAGGGTCTTCCTTACCAGTCCCTCGTTTCCAGTGTCCTGCACAAGTATGTCTCCGGCGGCCTCAAGGACATCTCTGCTAACAAGTCAGGCCAGCGGACGCGCTAATGTGTGAGGTGATGGCCCGGCGCAGCGGTGGATGAGGGCGAGATGCCCGGGGCGGCTCAGCCCCCTTTTTTGCGCAGCAACACATACACCGCGCCGGTGCCGCCATCCCGCGGTTGGGTGGAACAGAAGGCCAGCACGCCGTGCAGTTGGCGCAGCCAATCGTTGACGCAGGACTTGAGCTGGGCGGGCTGACCGGGTTGGGTGTGGGCTTTGCCGTGGATCACCAGCACGCAGCGCAGCCTTTGGCGCACGCAGTCGCGGATGAAGCCGCTCAGCTCATCCCGGGCGGATTGGACCGTGTGGCCATGCAGATCGAGTCCGGCCTCCCAGGGGAGGTGGCCAAGTCGTAGCCGCTTGAGCAACCGCAGCTGTACGCCGGGGGCCGCAAACAGCAACTCATCGGCGGAGTCGACGATCCGGGAAGCCTCGGAGGACAAGCCATCGACCACCTGTTCCACCTCCTGCTCGGCGGCCTGGCGGCGAAAGCGGGTGGCGCTATCATCCTGCCGCCGCCGCTTCAGTTTGAGTTTGCCGGCGTCAGGGTCCAGGTAGCGATCGTGGCGCAGCCGCTCGACACCTTGCATGGCCGCACCGAAATCGAGGTCGTCCTCCGCTTCCGGGTCAGATGGATGGGGCATGGCGCTCAACGGGGGATTTCATTAACATAACCGGCCTGAATCAACATGGTCGTGCATTATCGGGTGAGAGATGAATTCGGATCAAGGGGCGATCGCCTCCCAACTGCACACGCTGCGTGACTATATCCGCTGGGCGGTGTCGACCTTTTATCAGCATCGGCTCTGGTTTGGCCACGGCAACGCGAGCGCCTGGGATGAGGCCACCCAGCTGGTGTTCAACGCCGTGCACCTGCCCTGGGATACCGATGCCGCGGTGTTGGACGCCCGCCTGACCCAGGCGGAGAAGGAGCGGGTGCTGGATTTTCTGCGCCAGCGGGTGGAGCTGCGCCGGCCGCTGCCCTACATCACCGGCGAGGCATGGTTCATGGGGCTGCCTTTTTATGTGGATGAACGGGTACTGATCCCGCGCTCCCCCATAGCGCAGTTGATCGAGGCCGAATTTGCCCCCTGGTTGCGCCCCGGCCCGGTGGCGCGAATTCTCGATCTCTGCACCGGCAGCGGCTGTATCGGCATCGCCTGCGCCCACGTTTTCGAAGCGGCGGAGGTCGATCTGGCCGACATCTCCAGCGACGCCCTCGAGGTGGCGCAGCGCAATATCGAGCGGCACCGATTGGATGACCGGGTTCGGGTCCGTCAGGGTGATCTGTTCGAGAACCTGCAGGGGGAGCGCTACGATCTGATCGTGAGCAACCCCCCGTATGTCGACGCGCAGGATCTGGCCAACATGCCGGCGGAGTATCGACATGAACCGAGCCTCGCGCTGGCCTCCGGCGCCGATGGGCTGGAGATCACCCGCCGTATTTTGCGCGCTGGCGCCGATCATCTGACCGACGAGGGGCTGCTGGTGGTGGAGGTAGGCAACTCCGAGGTCCACCTGATGCAGGCCCTGCCCGAGCTGCCCCTGATCTGGGTTGAGCTGGAAGCGGGCGGCAACGGCGTGTTCACCATCACAGCGCCGGAGCTGCGGGCTCATGCGGCGATTCTATAACCTTACCGAGAGAGCGTATGTCGGGTAACAGCATTGGCAAACTCTTTACCGTCACCACATTTGGCGAAAGTCACGGCCCGGCGCTGGGCTGCATCGTGGATGGCTGCCCACCGGGAATCGAGCTGAGTGAGGCGGATCTGCAGCTCGATCTGGATCGACGCAAGCCGGGCACCTCGCGCCACACCACACAGCGCCGCGAGCCGGACCGAGTACGCATTCTCTCCGGTGTGTTCGAGGGCAAAACCACCGGCACCCCGATCGGCCTGCTGATCGAAAATACCGACCAGCGCTCGAAGGACTACGCCACCATCGCTGCGACCTTCCGCCCGGCCCATGCGGACTACGTCTACGCGCACAAGTATGGCGTGCGTGACTACCGTGGCGGTGGCCGCTCTTCGGCACGGGAAACCGCCATGCGCGTGGCGGCGGGGGCCGTCGCCAAAAAAGTGTTGGCCGGCAAGGGCGTTGCTATCCGTGGCTATCTCTCCCAGCTGGGCCCCATCGCCATCGACAGGAACCGCTTCGACTGGGATGAGGTCGCCAACAACCCCTTCTTCTCACCGGACGCAGAGGCAGCACAGCGGATGGAGTGCTACATGGATGAGCTGCGTAAGGAGGGCAACTCCATTGGCGCAC
Source organism: Pseudomonadota bacterium (assembly GCA_034189745.1). Lineage (GTDB taxonomy): Bacteria > Pseudomonadota > Gammaproteobacteria > Pseudomonadales > Balneatricaceae > Marinobacterium. The sequence goes on along the minus strand of JAXHUI010000078.1, from coordinate 4,301 downwards.
GTATCTCCGTGCAGGCCAGCGGTGTCCCGGTGGGGTTGGGTGAACCGGTTTTCGACCGTCTGGATGCGGACCTGGCGCACGCCCTGATGAGCATCAATGCGGTGAAGGGGGTTGAAATCGGAGACGGTTTCGCCGTCGTCAACCAGAAAGGCAGCGAGCATCGCGACGAAATGACCCCGGAGGGGTTTCTCTCCAACCACGCGGGCGGCATTCTGGGGGGGATCTCCACCGGCCAGACCATCGAGGCGCATATCGCCCTCAAACCCACCTCCAGCCTGCGTTTGCCCGGTCGCAGCATCAACGTGTCGGGGGAGGCGGTCGAGGTGGTGACCCAGGGGCGGCACGACCCCTGTGTGGGCATCCGGGCAACCCCCATCGCGGAGGCGATGATGGCGATCGTGCTGCTGGACCATCTGCTGCGTGATCGCGGCCAGAATGGGGATGTGAAGACAACTCTTCCGCGGCTGCGTTGAAGTTGGCAAACGCTCAACCTCATGATTCTAAGGAGGTAATGTTAATTTTTTGTGACAAAAAACCGGTTATCGCTTGAATTTTGGGCATAACACGGTATAAATGCGGCAGAATTTTTTACGTCCCAATCTCTTGGGGTGTGCGAGATCTGTAACACGCTTTGAAGGTGTCTGGAGCTATCCTTTGACTTTCATGGGCGCTGCTGCAGGGTTCGGCGCAGCCTGAAAGGTTGGGTTTTTGTTTTTTATCTGCGCAAGCGCAGACTTGTCTGGAGTAATACCCCATGCAAGAAGCGATCGACATGGCTGAAGTCAACGACCAAGAGGTTGCAGGCAGTGTTGCCGAGTGGCCCGCCTACACTCAGGGCGAGGATGATGAGCGTTTGGACTACTTCATCGAACGCGACGGACACCGTTATGCCGGTACCCATCTGATCATCGATCTGCGCGGTGCTTCCCGCCTGGATGATCTGGAGCTGATGGAACGGGCACTGCGTGAATCCGTCGAGGCGGCCAAGGCAACACTGCTGCATATCCACCTGCACCACTTTACCCCGAACGGTGGTATATCGGGCGTCGCCGTGCTGGCGGAGTCCCATATCAGCGTTCACACCTGGCCGGAGCGAAACTTTGCCGCCTTTGATGTGTTCATGTGCGGCGAAGCGGAGCCGGCCAAGGCGATCCCGGTGCTGGAGGCGGCCTTCGCGCCGTCACAGGTCGATGTCAAAGAGATCCTGCGGGGCAAGGTGAGCATCGATGCCGACGACTACCTTTCTTGAAAGGCTCTACCCGGGCTATGGTCAGTACTTTACCCAGGAGCAGGTGCTGTTTGCACACCGCACCGAGCATCAGGAGCTGATCATCTTCCGCAACGCTGAGTTTGGCAGTGTGATGGCCCTGGATGGCATCATCCAGACCACCGAGCGCGATGAGTTCATCTACCACGAGATGATGACCCATCTCCCCCTGCTGGCCCACGGCGACGCCAGGCGGGTACTGATCATCGGCGGGGGCGATGGCGGCATCCTGCGCGAGGTGCTCAAACACCGCACTGTAGAGCAGGTGACCCAGGTGGAGATCGACCAGGCGGTGATCGACCTCTGCCGGCAGTACCTGCCCAACCACTCGGCCGGTGCGTTCGACGACCCCCGCGCCCAGATCGTCATCGCCGACGGCGTGGAGTTCGTCAACACCTGCCGGGCAACCTTCGATCTGATCATCTCCGACTGCACCGACCCGGTAGGGCCGGGCGAAGTGCTGTTCACCAGCCGCTTCTATGAGGGCTGCAAACGCTGCCTCAACCCGGGCGGCGTCTTCGTGGCCCAGAACGGCGTTCCTTTCCTGCAGCCGGAGGAGATGGTGACCACCCGCCGCCGATTGGGCCCCTATTTCGCCGACCAGACCTTCTACACCACCGCGGTTCCCACCTATGTGGGCGGGGTGATGGCCTTCGCCTGGGCAACGGATGATAGCTCACTGCGCCAACTGGATCAGGCCAGCGTGCAGAGGCGCTACGCCGCCAGCGGCATCCAGACTCGCTATTACAACCCCGCCGTACACCTGGCCAGCTTTGCTCTGCCGCAATATATCGTCACCGCGCTGGCCGCGCTCTGATCGTTCCCGGATCACCCCAGCCGCTCTCCCCGTGGCAGGAATCCTTGCCCGGGAAAGAGCGGCTTTGCGCCGCAACCGGGCAAAGGGCAACGGTACCGGATTACAGGCTTATTGCTGCGGGTTCGACTCAGGTAGCACAGCCGCGCCGACCCATGCTGCCCGTGAAGATCGTTTCAGGGTTGTCCCCGTTGGGTGAGGTTCAACGGGTACGACCTAAGTATAACCACCCAGACTAATTCGTTCCGTTCGGGGGCAATAGCTGCTACGGTAAACCGGCACATGGAGTGGTTCATCCCTTGTGTGAAATAAAACCTCACAAAAACGACAACGAGGATAGAAGAGCAATGAAGATCCGTTCTGTTCTTTCCGCGGTACTGTTGACGGCAGCCGCTGCCTTTGCCGCCACGCAAGCGTACGCCCAGGATAAATTCAACCTCAGGTTGGCAGAGACCTGGGGGCCCAACTTCCCCATCTTCGGTGACACCAGCAAGCGTTTTGCCGAAACCGTCGAGAAAATGTCCAACGGTCGTATCACCGTGCGCATCGATTCCGCCAACAAGCACAAGGCCCCGCTGGGCGTTTTCGACATGGTCAAGGCCGGCCAGTATGACATGGGCCACTCCGCATCCTATTACTGGAAAGGCAAGGTTCCCGAGACCCTCTTTTTCAGTAGTATGCCGTTCGGTATGAACGCCGTGGAACAGTACGCCTGGTTCTATCACGGCGGCGGCATGGAGCTGATGCAGGAGGTGTATGAGCCGCACAATATGCTCTCCTTCCCGGGTGGTAACACCGGCGTCCAGATGGGCGGCTGGTTCCGTAAGGAGATCAACTCCCTGGAAGACCTGCAGGGGCTGAAAATGCGTATTCCGGGCTTCGCCGGTGAAGTCTTTGCCGAGGTGGGCGTCAACCCCACCAACATCGCCCCGGGCGAGCTGTACACCGCACTCGAGCGCAACACCATCGACGCGGTCGAGTGGGTCGGTCCGGCCCTGGATCTGCGTCTGGGCTTCCAGCAGATCGCTGACTACTACTACACCGGCTGGCACGAGCCGGCCACCGAGTTGCAGTTCCTGATCAACAAGCGGGTCTGGGACAAAATGCCGGAAGATCTGCAGGAAATCATGCGGGTGGCCATGCGCACCGCTGCCTATGACATGCTGATCCAATCCCAGCATGCCAATGCGGAAGCCTGGGCCAATATCAAGAAAGAATATCCGAACGTACAGATCAAGCAGTTCCCGGAGGAGATCCTACAGGCGATGTACGAGGCCAACAAAAAGCTGCTCAAAAAAGCCGCTGAAGACAGCGATATGGCGGCCAGGATCATCCAGTCCCAGCAAAGCTACCTGGAAAAGAGCCGGGCTTACACCAACATCTCTGAACGGGCCTATCTCAACACCATGGCCGAAATCGAGTAAGCCGGGGCCGGTTTTTTCGCGCCGGGATCGCTCTTCGAGCGGTCCCGGTTTTGTCGTTTTCAGTGATGCCGTACAGAAATACCAAACCGCCTGGCGGGGGATGTCCGATGGGGTTCATTATCAAACTCGACGAGGGCCTGGCCTGGCTTTCGAAAATCTGCGGCTGGATCGCCTGTGTGGCCATGATCCTGATGGCCGCCAATGTGTTTTACGATGTCGTTGCACGCTATGCGTTCAATGAGGTCTCCATCGCCATGCAGGAGATGGAGTGGCACCTGTATTCGGTCGTGTTTCTGCTGGGGATCCCCTATGCCCTGCGTACGGACGGGCATGTTCGGGTGGACGTGCTTTATACCAACTGGAGCGACAAGACCAAGGCCTGGGTCAACCTGGTTGGCGCACTCATTTTCGTCATTCCGTTCGCCTACCTGATCGGCCGCTACGGTTATTCCTTTGCCGTGGATTCCTACAACATGGGCGAGGGCAGCGGCGATCCGGGCGGGCTGCCGCATCGTTGGGTCATCAAGGCCCTCATTCCGTTTGCCGCTGTGTTCATGGGAAGCGCCGGTCTGAATATGGCGACCTTTGCGATCCGGGTACTCTCGGGCGAAAAACGGTACGAAGTGGAACACAGTGGGGGAGGGCTGGCATGATCGGTATCATCATGTTCGGTGCGGCCCTGGTCATGCTGATGCTGGGCTTCCCGGTGGCGTTCACCTTCGGCGGCGTTGCGCTGTTTTTCGGTATCTTTGCCGAGGGTATGGATCTGTTCGCGTTCATGCCCTACCGGATCATG
>JAXHUI010000077.1:0-6844 GCA_034189745.1 Pseudomonadota bacterium | reverse complement strand
ATTGGTTTCTTCCCGATCATCCTGGTTTACCTGCGGATAAAAGCACAACGGGTCAGGTTACACTCCCGACAGCAGGGCCGTGCCGTTTCTCTCGCAGAACTCGACCTGACGGCGATGGCGGAAAGCTCCCTGGTCAGAAAATTTCAGGGAATCCGCCTAGTCCTGTGGGTATGGGCTGTGGTTGCGTTACTGGTAGATCTTTAGAGCAGGGGCGGGCTTTCGACCCAACCGATACATGGACTCTGCCGCCGTCAATCGGTATAAGTGACCTGCATTCAGCGCCTGTTGCTTTGGCCGCCGATGGATCAATTCACCCGCTATTGACCGGAGCACACCCAGCAGATGAGCCTATTCTGGATTTTGTTGTTACCTCTGATCGGTACCCTGGTTCCGCTGTTGAGCGCGCGGTTCGGTCGCAGCGCCTGTGCGTGGTTCACCGCGCTGTTGCCAGCGCTGTCGTTGTTTCTGGTGCTGCAGGCGATGCCGGCGGTGTTGCGCGGTGAAACCCTGTCGCAGACCTTCAGTTGGATTCCGGCGCTGGGGCTGGAGCTCTCGTTCCGGCTCGATGGCCTGGTGCTGCTGTTTCTGCTGTTGATCCTCGGCATCGGCCTGCTGATCATCCTGTATGCCCGTTACTACCTCTCGCCGCAGGATTCGATGGCGCGTTTCTATGCTTATCTGATCCTGTTCATGGCCTCGATGGTCGGCGTGGTCAGCGCCAACAACCTGTTGCAGCTGTGGATCTTCTGGGAACTGACCAGTATCAGCTCTTTCCTGCTGATCTGCTTCTGGCACCACCAGAGCGAGGCGCGCAAGGGTGCCCGCATGGCGTTGACGGTCACCGGCGCCGGCGGGCTTGCGCTGCTCGCCGGCCTGCTGCTGATCGCCGACATCGTCGGCAGCTACGATCTCGGGGTGGTGCTGGCCAGCGGTGACACCCTGCGCGAGGCGCCGGCCTATCCGGTTGCCCTGATCCTGCTTCTGCTCGGCGCTTTCACCAAATCGGCCCAGTTTCCGTTTCACTTCTGGCTGCCGCAGGCGATGGCGGCCCCCACGCCGGTCAGTGCCTACCTGCATTCGGCCACCATGGTCAAGGCGGGGATCTTCCTGCTGGCCCGCTTCTATCCGGTGTTGTCAGGCACTGAGCTCTGGTTCCTCAGCGTCGGCCTGACCGGTCTGGCCACCCTGTTGCTGGGGGCCTATATCGCCCTGTTCAAACATGATCTGAAGGGGCTGCTGGCCTACTCCACCATCAGCCATCTTGGCCTGATCACTCTGTTGCTGGGCCTGGATACCGAGCTGGCCGCCGTGGCGGCGCTGTTCCATGTTATCAACCATGCCACCTTCAAGGCGTCGCTGTTCATGGCCGCCGGCATCATCGACCATGAATCCGGCTCCCGCGATATGCGCAAGTTGAACGGGCTGTGGCATTACATGCCCCATACCGCCACGCTGGCGATGGTGGCGGCGGCCTCCATGGCGGGGATACCGTTGCTCAACGGTTTTCTTTCCAAGGAGATGTTTTTTGCCGAGACGCTGCACCAGGAGACGCTGGGCTCACTCTCCTGGATGATACCGGTGCTGGCCACCCTGGCGGGCGTTTTCGCCGTGGCCTACTCGACCCGCTTTATCCATGATGTCTTTTTCAACGGCGAGCCGATCGACCTGCCCAAAACGCCCCATGAGCCACCACGCTATATGAAAATACCGGTCGAGGTTCTGGTGACCCTCTGCCTTTTGCTTGGCATTTTCCCCGGTTTCACCGTGGGGGGGCTGCTGGCCTGCGCCTCCGCCGCGGTGCTGGGCGGCGGTGTGCCGGCGTACAATCTGTCGATCTGGCACGGTTTCAACCTGCCGTTGCTGATGAGCATCGTTGCCATGGCGGGCGGGCTGCTGGTCTACTACAACCGCCGCCACCTGTTTCAGTTTCAGGCTCAATTTCCGCAAACCGATGCCAAGCAGGTATTCGAACAGATCATGCAGCAGCTGGTTGGCTGGGCGCGAAGCGCTCACGATCGCCTCGAAAACGGTTCGCTGCAGCGGTATATGTTCCTGTTGCTGCTGTTTGCCCTGGTGTTGCTGGCCGCCCCGCTGATGGATCTGAATGCCACCGCCGGCCAGCGACCGAACCTGCCGGTCAATGCGGTCGAGATCACTGCGGCGCTGCTGCTCTGTCTCAGTGCGCTGGCGACGATGGTCTGGCACCGCAAGCGGATGATCGCGTTGCTGACCCTGTCGGTGGTGGGGCTGATCGTCTCCATCACCTTTGCCCGCTTTTCGGCACCGGATCTGGCCCTGACCCAGCTGGCGGTGGAGGTGGTCACCATGATTTTGCTGCTGCTGGCGCTTTTTTTCCTGCCGCAGAAAACACCCAAGGAGTCGCCCCCCAGGCGGGTGGTGCGTGATCTGGGGATCGCGGCCATGCTGGGCGGTTTCATCGGCACCATCAACTATGCCCTGATCACCCGGCCGCTGCACTCCATCTCCGACTTTTTTCTCGCCAACAGCAAGTCCGGCGGCGGTGGCAGCAATGTGGTCAACGTGATTCTGGTGGATTTCCGTGGCTTCGATACGCTGGGGGAGATTACCGTGTTGGGCGTTGCGGCCCTGGGCATCTACAAGCTGATCGTGCGGATGCGGTTGTACCTGCCCGCCGGGGATGAGAGCGGCCGGGCCTGGGCGCGTGATCGTCACCCGATGATGCTGGCCGTCATCTCCCAGAGTCTGTTGCCGCTGGCGCTGCTGGTGTCGGCCTACATTTTCCTGCGGGGCCACAATCTCCCCGGCGGCGGCTTCATCGCCGGCCTGGTCACCTCGGTGGCGTTGATTCAGCAGTATGTCGCCCACGGCGTTGATTGGATCAAGGGGCGCTTGAACATCAATTACCAGTGGTTGATCGCCAGCGGGGTTCTGATCGCCACCCTGACCGGCATGGGCAGCTGGATCTTCGGTCACCCCTTTTTGAGTTCCTGGTTCGACCATTTCCACCTGCCCTGGATCGGTGAGTTCGAGCTGGCCAGCGCCATGCTGTTTGACCTGGGTGTCTACCTGACCGTGGTGGGGGCCACCCTGCTGATCCTGGCCAGCCTGGGCACACTGACCACCAACCATCGCCCCACGTTAGCGGAGTCTGAATGATGGAAGCCCTCTATGCGAGTTGTGTCGGCCTGCTGAGCTTTGCCGGAATTTTTCTCTGCCTGCGGGGCAGAACCTTCCCGGTAGTGCTGGGCCTTACGTTGATCTCCTATGCCGTCAACCTGTTTCTGTTTTCCAGCGGACGGCTGCTGTTGAATGCGGTCCCCATCCTTGGCAGCGGCGAGCGCTACGCCGATCCGTTGCCACAGGCCTTGGTGCTGACGGCGATCGTGATCGGCTTTGCCATGACCGCCTTTATCGTCATTCTGGCCATGCGTGCCCGCGCCGACCTGGGCAATGACCATGTGGATGGCCACCTGCCACCCCCCCCCACCCCGGCCCGCGAGCGTGGGGAGAACAGATGAGCACCCACCTGCCCATTCTGCCGATTTTGCTCCCCCTGCTGGGGGCCCTGTTGCTGCTGTTGCCCCCGCTGAGCGGTAGTCTGCGCCGCCAGCGCGCCGCCGCGCTGCTGTTTGCGCTGCTGACACTGCTGACATCCCTCCTGCTGCTGCGGCTTCAGCTACAGGGGATTCAGCTGTACGTTCTGGGCGGCTGGCAGCCCCCCTTCGGTATCGTACTGGTCGCCGACCGCCTCTCCAGCCTGCTGGTGCTACTGACCTCCCTGCTGGGAGTGACCTCGATTCTCTACGCCTGTGGCGGCGCCGACCGGGACGGTGCTCACCTCCACCCGCTGCTACTGTTCCAGATCATGGGGATCAACGGTGCATTTTTGACCGGCGACCTCTTCAACCTGTTCGTTTTCTTCGAGGTGTTGCTGATCGCCTCCTACGGATTGCTGATCCACGGTGGTGGCAAGCAGAAAACACAGGCCAGCTTTCACTATGTGGCGCTCAACCTGATGGGCTCGAGCCTGTTTCTGATCGCGCTGGGGATTCTCTACGCCACCCTGGGGACGCTGAACATCGCTGACATGTCGACCAAAATCGCGGCGCTCTCCGACGGGGAGCAGGCGCTGGCCCGCGCCGGCGGCCTGCTGCTGCTGGTGGTATTTGGCCTGAAGGCCGCGATGCTGCCGCTGCACTTTTGGCTCGGGCCCGCCTACACGGCGGCCAGCGCCCCGGTGGCGGCGCTGTTTGCGATCATGACCAAGGTGGGCATCTACAGCATGTTCAGGATTTTTACCGTCGTATTCGGCGAATCTGCCGGCGAACTGGCCTTCATGGCCCAGCCCTGGATCTGGCCGCTGGCCCTGCTGACGCTGCTGGCCGGCACCGTGGGCGCGCTTGCCAGCGCCAATTTGCGCCAGCTGAGCGCCAACCTGGTGGTGATCTCGGTGGGAACGCTGCTGATCGCGATCGTGCTGCAGAGCGAGGCGGCGACCTCCGCCGGGCTCTACTACCTGGTGCACAGCACGCTGGTGTGTGCGGCGCTGTTCCTGCTGGCCGACCTGATCGGCCAGCAGCGTGGCAAGGCCGCCGATTGGTTCGTCATGTCGCGGCGGCTACGTCAGCCGACGCTGCTGGGGATACTGTTCTTCGTCGCGGCGATGACGGTGGCCGGCGTCCCCCCCTTTTCCGGCTTCGTCGGCAAGGTTCTGCTGCTCCAGGCCGCCGCCCACAGCACCGCCCAGATGGTTTGGGTATGGCCCCTGCTGCTGCTCAGCAGTCTGGTTGTGATCATCGCCCTGGCACGGGGCGGCACCACCCTGTTCTGCCGCCACAGCAACGACAGGAGCCGGGGCGAGGCGGCTTCGCCCTGGCGCGTGGCGGCGGTGACGTTACTGCTGCTGGCGGCCCCGCTGATGGTGATCCTGGGCGGGCCGCTGACGCAGTACACCCGTGAGGCCGCCGGCCAGCTCCACGCCGTACCGGATTATCTGCCCGTTCTGCTGCCGGGAGGTCCCTCATGAGTCGTGCCTTTTGGTTACCGATGCCGCGCCACAGTGCGCTGCTGCTGATCGTCTGGCTGCTGCTGAACAACACCCTCGCACCCGGCCAGATCGTGCTGGGCGCGTTGCTGGCGCTGCTGATCCCACTCCTCTGTGCGCCCCTGCGCACCAGACAGCCCCGGGTGCGGCGCCCTTTGCTGGCGCTCGGCTACCTGCTCCGGCTGATGGGTGATATCGTGGTCGCCAACGTCGAGGTCGCCCGCCTCGTCCTGGGGCCGCTGCAGCGGCTGCAGCCGGCATTCGTTGCCCTGCCGTTGGAGATCGAGGGGGAGTTGCCGATCACCCTGCTGGCCAGCACCATCTCCCTGACGCCGGGCACCGTGAGCGCGGAGCTCTCCTGCGACCGCAAGTGGCTTTATATCCACGCGCTGCATCTGACCGATGAGCAGGCCCTCATCGCGAAGATCAAGTCCCGCTATGAAGCGCCGCTGAAGGAGATCTTTGCATGTTAGAGATCACACTGATGATTGTTAATGGCACGCTCTGTGTCGCCCTGCTGCTGAACCTGTGGCGCCTGCTGCGCGGCCCCGATCTGACCGATCGGATTCTGGCGCTGGACACCATGTATATCAACAGCATCGCCCTGCTCATCGTGTATGGTATCCAGCTGCGTACCACCCTCTATTTCGAGGCGGCGCTGCTGATTGCGCTGTTGGGCTTCGTCAGCAGCGTGGCGCTATGCAAATACCTGCTGCGCGGTGACATCATTGAATAGGTGTACGGATGAATGTTTGGCTTGAAGTTGTGGTTTCCATCCTGCTGCTGATCGGTGGCTTTTTTGTATTGGTTGGCTCGATCGGCCTCGCTCGACTGCCCGATTTTTACACCCGCCTGCACTCACCGACCAAGGCGACCACCCTCGGGATGGGCGCGATTCTGATCGCCTCCATGATTCTGATGAGTCATGAACAGGGCGTTCTGAGCCTGCACGAGCTGCTGATCACCCTGTTCCTGCTGATCACCGCTCCGGTGACCGCCCACATGCTGGCGAAGACCGCGCTGCACCAGGAGGCCCACCCCCTCGAGCGCACCCGCTCGCTGCAACTGCTGCCATCAGCCCGCGAGCAGCAACCCCCCGCCGGTGCGGACAGCCATGACTGACTCCGACCAGCCGCTGCGCCCGGCGGAGCTGGAGTGGCAGGATGGTGTGCCAAGTTCCACCCGGTTCGGGGATATCTACTTCAACCGCGCCGGGGGCGTGGCGGAGACGCGCCACGTTTTTCTGCAGGGCAATGCGCTGGAAGAGCGTTTCAGCGCGCCCGGCAGGGCTCCCTTCGTGGTGGCTGAAACCGGGTTTGGAACCGGGCTCAACTTTCTCTGCTGTCGTGAGCTGTGGCTGCAACGGGCGGCGTCACGGCGGCAGTTGCACTATATCTCCTGTGAAAAATACCCCTTGAGCCCCGCTGACCTCGAGCGGGCGCTGGCCAACTTTGTCCACCTGCGCGCAGGGGCCCGGCAGCTGCTCGACTACTATCCCGCGCCGGTCGCCGGGGTGTACAACCTCGAATTCGATGCTGGCCGCATTCTGCTGACCCTGCTGTTTGGCGATGCGCGCGAGTGCCTCTCCCAGCTCGATGCGCGGGTGGATGCCTGGTTTCTGGACGGTTTCGCCCCGGCGCGCAACCCGGAACTCTGGCAGGAGCCGTTGTTCAACGAGATCGCCCGCCTCAGTGGAGCGGGCAGCAGTTTCGCCACCTTTACCGCCGCCGGAGCCGTGCGCCGCGGCCTGCAAGCGGTGGGCTTCGAGGTGACCCGGCGAGCCGGGTTTGGCAGCAAGCGGGAGATGCTCACCGGCCG
>JAXHUI010000076.1:0-7111 GCA_034189745.1 Pseudomonadota bacterium | reverse complement strand
ATCGAGTGGGAATGAAAATACCTCTTTCTGGAACCATCGCTGCTCCACCGCTTAGCGAAATCGGTTTCCATCACGACCGCATCGAAAAGGCCCCGACTCGCACAGGGCCGCCCCGCCCGGGCGCCGTTCTGCCCCATATCCGGCCCCGGCGGGGAGGCAGCTTTTCCTGATCGGGATTATCGCCCGCACCCCTCGATCCACCCTTCCCGCTCCCTGCGCGTCCACACCACACACGGGGAATCTGCCCATAAAACCCCTGGGTGGGGCGCGGCACAACCGGTATCTCATCCATGAAACAAACTTCCACTATACCGTCCGTATGTGGCTGTGCATTGCAAGCTCTACCGGTCCAAATTTTGGGGTCCACTTCATCCTGGGGCAGGCTGATCAAATCGGCTAATCGGATTAGAATATGCTCAAAAAAGAGGCTCAGTATGGGCAGGTGAAGTTCGGTGTCTGCGCCGGTGAAGGAGGGGCTGTCTGCCCGTCGGCAAGGGATCATCACCAGCCCTGGCGGCCAGAATGAACCGTGGAGGAAGCGGCATGGGCAAGTCGGATCAGGGTGATGGGAATGAGCCGTTTTTCATCACAGAGGAGATTGGGGCGGCGCTGGTCGCCGCCGGCTATGAGTTCGACCCACCCCCGATCGCCTGTGCAGGGCGCTTGGGTGAGGTGCTGGAGCGGATGAGTGACGCCGAGTTGGCATTGCAGCCGGGGGAGATCGCCGCCCAGGAGCGTGCGCGCCGGCAGCAAAAGAGGTCTTCTATCGATTGAGCTGGGCGTGACGTTTGCGTTTGGGGTGTACTCGCCGACGCTTGGGGCGGGGGTGATGTAACGGGGGGGTGAATTGGATCAACAGCTGCGGGATCAGGCTCTCATGCGCCAGGCGCTGGCCTTGGCGGCGCGTGCCGCCGAGTTGGGTGAGGTGCCGGTGGGGGCGCTGGTGGTGTTGGATGACGTGGTCATCGGGGAGGGCTGGAATCGACCGGTGAGCGCGCATGATCCCACGGCCCACGCCGAGATCGTGGCGCTGCGGCAGGCGGCGGGCCGGGTGGGCAACTATCGCCTGGTGGGGGCGGAGCTTTTTGTCACCATCGAGCCGTGCACCATGTGCGCGGGAGCTCTTGTTCACGCGCGGATTGCGCGGCTGGTGTTTGGTGCCACGGAGCCCAAGGCGGGGGCGGTGGTGAGCAATGCCCGCCTGTTCGATCAACCCTGGGTCAATCATCGCCCGGTCTGCCTGGGCGGGGTGTTGGCACAGGCGTGCGCGCAGCAGATCAGTGATTTTTTTCGCTGGCGGCGAGCGCAGAAGAGACAGCTCAAGGGGGTGGTCAGCCAGGGCTCGGGCCACTCCGCTTCAGAGTGAGCTGGGCAGGTTGCTCAATGGCAGTGGGCCGATTTGTGGTGAGGTGGTGTCGTTCGTGTCAGCGGCGTCGCTGTCGGTCTCGATATCCGGGCCCAGCCTGCGGGCCCCGGCGGTGTCCACTTCCCAGCGCAGCAGCTCCATATACTTGCGGATGTTGCTGACATATTGAACCGGTTCCTGCCCGCGGGCGTAGCCGTAACGGGTCTGGTTATAGTAGCGCGGGTGGCTCAACAGGGGCAGGAATTCGCGTACCTGTTGCCATTTGTCCGGGTTCTTGCCAGCTTTCTGCGCAAGAATGCGGGCATCTTCCAGATGGCCGAAGCCCACGTTGTAGCCGGCCAGCGCAAACCAGGTGCGGTCCGGCTCGGGAATCCGCTCGGGGATCTTCTGTTTCACCCTGACCAGGTATCGGGCACCACCGAGAATGCTCTGCCTGGGGTCGGTGCGATCCTCGACGCCCACCTCCTGCGCCGCCGCCTGGGTCAGCATCATGATGCCACGGACCCCGGTGGGGGAGACGGCGTCCGCATCCCAGTGCGACTCCTGATAGGCCAGGGCGGCCAGCAGCAGCCAGTTGATGCCGCTGATCTCCTCCGCTTCGCGAAACCAGGGGTAGAGTGGCAGAAAGCGCTCCTCCAGGTCGCGCCGGAAGGTGAGGGTGTCGAAGAAGTCGAGCGGATTGGTACGTGAAAAGTAGCGCTCCTCCAAGGTCTGGATCAACTGGGCGGTTTCCTCCCGAGCAAACCACGCTTGCAGCGCCGCTTCGAGGGTACCGTCATGGTGGCGGTTCAGCATCCAGGCGATGGGCTGGGGGGGTGCCAGGGCAAAGGCGGTTTTCAAGCCGGGATAGAAGGAGTTCTGCACCTCGAACACCGTCGAGTCCAAAATGGTGTAGTCGAGGCTACCTTCATGGACGCGATCGAGCAGGTCGGAGAGGGTGTCATCCGGGTCGCTGGACCAGCGCAATTCGGGGTGGCGCTCCTGCAGCTGCTCCAATAGCTCTTCATAGCTGGAGTCCTTGAGCACGGCGATGCTGTGTCCGTAGAGATCGCGCACGGTCTTCGGGGCCCGACTCCCCTGACGTACCAGATAGACCACCACCGGCGCGCTGTGACGATAGGGGGGAGCAAAGTCGAACCGTTGCCGGCGCGCCTGAGTGACGGTCAGGCCGGCGGCTGCCAGATGCGCGTTGCGCGCCTGCAATATCTGAAACAATCCGCTGAAGCTGGGCGCCACCACCAGCTCGAGCTCCACGCCCAGGTGGTCCGCAAACGCCTTGGCCAGCTCATACTCGAACCCCGCCGGTTCCGAGCGGCGGATGAAATAGGTCATGGGGGTATTGGTGGTGGCCACCCGCAGCACGCCGTTCTGGCGGATCGCATCCAGTTGGGTGGGCGTTTTCAGCCCGATGATGGCCAGCACCAGCGTCATGGTGATCAGAACGCCGGAATAGATCAGCTCGCGCAGGTGGGGGGGTCTTCGTTCTTTGAACATAGGCTCGGCTATTGTGTATCTCGCTGGCCCGATCGGGTAAAATCGGCACTCATTTTCCGCCCTTCCCCGCCTGGTCTGCAGGTAGAATCAAGAGGCTCGATATCAACATGCTGGTACTGCGTGGAGCTGCCGCTCTTTCGTCTTTTCGTCATGCCAAACTACTTTCCTCGATCCGGTCTCGATGCCCGTCGGTTACCGGACTATATGCAGAATACACCCATTTTGTCGATCTGCGACGGGATCTGACCGCGGCGGAGTCTCGGGTGCTCGATCGTATCCTGTGTTACGGCCCCATGACCAGTAGCGAAACAGCGGACGGCGAGCTGATGCTGGTGGTGCCGCGTCCGGGCACAATTTCGCCGTGGTCGAGCAAGGCCACCGATATCGCCCACAACTGCGGCCTGAGCGCCATCGAGCGTCTGGAGCGGGGGGTCGCCTACTTTCTGCGTGCTCGATCCCCCCTGAGCCCGGAGCAGCGCGATGGTGTCGCAACGCTGCTGCATGATCGCATGGTGGAGGTGGTGCTGGCGGCAACGGAGGCGGCCGCTGCCCTGTTCCGGCACGAGCAGGCGCGCCCCATGACGCAGGTGGATATTCTCCGGGGCGGCCGCGCGGCACTGGTTCGGGCCAACGCCGAGCTGGGGCTGGCGTTGGCGGATGATGAGATCGATTACCTGCTGGAAAGTTTCCGGGAGATGGGGCGCAATCCCAACGATGTCGAACTGATGATGTTCGCACAGGCGAACTCGGAGCACTGCCGCCACAAGATCTTCAACGCCAGCTGGGAGATCGACGGGGTGCCCCAGGAGCGCTCCCTGTTCGCCATGATTCGCAATACCCATGAGCGGGCCGGTGACAATGTGCTGTCGGCCTACAAGGACAACGCCGCGGTGATCGTGGGTAACCGGGCCGGTCGCTTCTTCCCCGATCCGGCCTCGGGCCGGTATGGCTACCACCCGGAAGCGATCCACATTTTGATGAAGGTGGAGACTCACAACCACCCGACGGCGATCGCGCCCTTTGCCGGAGCCGCCACCGGCGCCGGCGGGGAGATCCGCGACGAGGGTGCCACCGGCCGCGGTGCCAAACCGAAGGCGGGGCTGAGCGGTTTTACCGTCTCGGATCTGCGTATTCCCAATTTCGAGCAGCCCTGGGAGTCGCGCTACGGCAAACCCGAGCGGATCGCCTCCGCGCTGGAGATCATGCTGGAGGGCCCGATCGGCAGCGCGGCGTTCAACAATGAATTTGGGCGCCCCAACCTGAGCGGCTACTTCCGCACCTTCGAACAGCGCGTGCCCGGGGCCAACGGCGATGAGGTGCGTGGTTACCACAAACCGATCATGATCGCCGGCGGTCTGGGCAACATCCGCGAGACGCATGTCGAGAAGGGAGAGATCAGCGTCGGGGCCAAGCTGATCTGCCTGGGTGGTCCGGCGATGCTGATCGGTCTGGGCGGCGGCGCCGCCTCCTCCATGTCCTCGGGCAGCTCCTGTGCCGATCTGGACTTTGCCTCCGTGCAGCGCGGCAATCCTGAGATTCAGCGCCGCTGTCAGGAGGTGATCGACCGCTGCTGGCAGCTGGGGGATGACAACCCGATCGCCTTCATCCACGACGTGGGCGCCGGTGGGCTCTCCAACGCCTTTCCCGAGCTGGTAAAAGATGGTGGCCGGGGCGGTCGCTTCGAGCTGCGCAACATCAACAGCGACGAGCCGGGGATGTCACCCCTGGAACTCTGGTGCAACGAGGCCCAGGAGCGCTACGTTCTGGCGGTGAAACCGGAGGACCTGGCCCGTTTCGAAGCGATCTGCCGCCGAGAGCGCTGTCCGTTCGCGCTGGTGGGAGAGGCCACCGAGGAGCATCATCTGACCCTGGGCGACACCCATTTCGACAACAAGCCGATCGATCTGCCGATGAGTGTGTTGTTCGGTAAACCGCCCAGGATGCACCGTAGCGTTACGCGGGTAACGTATGCGGTGCCCGCCTTCGAGACGGGCGATATCGACCTGGCGGACGCGGTCGAGCGGGTCCTCAAGTTGCCGGCGGTGGCCTCCAAGGCGTTCTTGATCACCATCGGGGATCGCTCCATCACCGGCAGCGTGGCGCGGGATCAGATGGTCGGCCCCTGGCAGGTGCCGGTGGCCGACTGCGCGGTTACCACCGCCTCCTTCGATACCGTTGCCGGCGAGGCGATGGCGATGGGTGAACGCACCCCGCTGGCGCTGGTGGATGCGCCCGCCTCCGGCCGTATGGCGGTGGGGGAGACGCTGACCAACCTGGCGGCCGCCCGGATCGAGCGGCTGTCGGATATCAAGCTCTCCGCCAACTGGATGTGTGCCGCCGGTCACCCGGGTGAAGATGAAAAACTGTATGACACCGTCAAGGCGGTGGGGATGGAGCTTTGCCCGGAGCTGGAGATCACCATTCCGGTGGGCAAGGATTCCATGTCCATGCGCACGGTCTGGGAGGAGGAGGGGGAGCAGAAGAGCGTCACCGCCCCCCTGTCGCTGATCATCTCCGGCTTTGCCCCGGTGCTGGACGCGCGCAAGACACTGACGCCGCAGCTGCGCACCGATCAGGGCGAAACCGACCTGATCCTGCTCGATCTGGGCAACGGCCAGAACCGAATGGGGCTATCGGCGCTGGCACAGGTGTACAACCGGGTCGGTCAACGGGTGCCGGATCTGGACGATGCCGAGTTGATGGTCAACTTCTTCGCCGCCATACAGGAGCTGAATGCGCAGGGGCTGATCCTGGCCTACCATGACCGCGCCGATGGCGGCCTGTTCGTCACCATCGCCGAGATGGGGTTCGCCGGTCGCGTCGGCGTCACGCTCAATCTTGACCTGCTGGCGGCAGATCGCTCTGAACTGGCCGCGGCCCTGTTCAACGAGGAGCTGGGGGCCGTGATCCAGGTGCGTCGCGCGCAGCTGGAAACCGTGCTCAACGAGCTCAACGCGGCAGGGCTTGCCGACGTGGCCAAGGTGATTGGCAGCCCCAACCCGGATCTGCGCCTGAACTGCTGCTACGCCGAGGAGGCGGTTTACCGTGCCGACCTGCTCCAGCTGCAGCGCTGGTGGGCGGAAACCTCCTTCCAGATTCAAGCGCTGCGTGACAACCCGGAGTGCGCCCGGCAGGAGTTTGATCGCCTGCTGGATCGGGAAGATCCGGGGTTGAATCTCTGCCTGAGTTTCGATGCGAGCGACGCTCCGGCGGCCGAGCTGATCGCCTCCGGTGTGCGTCCGAAGGTGGCGATCGTGCGTGAGCAGGGGGTCAACGGCCAGGTCGAGATGGCGGCCGCATTCGATCGGGCCGGGTTCGAGGCGATCGATGTTCACATGAGCGATATTCTCTCCGGTCGCATCACCCTGGATCGGTTCCGCGGTCTGGTGGCCTGTGGCGGCTTCTCCTACGGTGATGTGCTGGGGGCCGGTGAAGGCTGGGCCAAGTCGATCCTGTTCAACCCGGTGGCGCGCGCACAGTTTGCCACCTTCTTCGAGCGGGAGGACACCTTTACCCTGGGGGTCTGCAACGGCTGTCAGATGCTCTCCAATCTGCATGAGCTGATTCCGGGGGCCGAGCTCTGGCCGCACTTTGTGCGTAACCGCTCTGAACAGTTTGAAGCGCGTGTGGTGATGGTGGAGGTTCAGGAGAGTCCCTCCATCTTCCTGCGGGGGATGGCCGGCTCACGGCTGCCGATTGCAGTGGCCCACGGAGAGGGCCGGGCCGAATTTGCCGATGCCACCCGGTTACAGACGCTGAATGGCTCGGGCACGGTGGCGCTACGCTATGTGGACAACCGCGGCGAGGTGACCGAGGCCTACCCGGCCAATCCGAATGGCTCGCCGCTGGGGATCACCGCTGTGACGACACCGGATGGCCGGGTCACCATCATGATGCCGCACCCGGAGCGGGTGTTCCGCGGCGTGCAGAACACCTGGGCGCCGAACGCGGGGCCGGAGGATGCGGCCTGGTTGCGGATCTTCCGCAATGCGCGGGCCTGGGTGGGGTGATTCAGCCTCACTGCGACAACAGTGACGATGAGTATAAAAGCATCCCGCATCGGCCGCGGTGAGACGGGCTCAGCCGGGCCCGGCGGGTGAAGTTCCGGTGAGTAAATCAGAAAACACCCGGGCAAATTCCCGGAAATCCCCCAAATGGTGTCTGCAAATTGAAAACACAATCTCCCAGTTCACGTCATCGTAGTTGTGAATCATGACATTCCGGAAGCCCACGGACTTCCTCATTCTTTGA
>JAXHUI010000075.1:0-7185 GCA_034189745.1 Pseudomonadota bacterium | reverse complement strand
ATTTTCGCAAACTGCAGGTCTGACATGGCCAGGGCGTTGCGGTTGTCGGATACGCCGTTGCGGTTGAACACCACGTTGAAGCTGTCGCCCGCTTTGGGGGTGTTTTCCACCACCACCTGGTAACCGTAGCCGGTGGGCAGCGCCAGCGGTTGGCCGGGCTGGTAGGGGGTGGCCTCTATCGGGGTCGTGGCCGGGTCGCTGAGATCGATCTCGACCGGCGCCGCCGGGTCGGAGAGATCATACACCCGGTAGGTCAGCTGAGCGGCGCTGTCTTCACTGAACTCGATCCGCAGCGGTGGATCGAGGCTGTCGCCGGCGAGCACACTTTCCAGACTGGCGCGGTTGGTGGCGGTGACGGTGGCGCTGCCGGTTCCCTGGTTATCGGCGTCGGCTTCGACGCGCAAAGGCGCCGCCAGCGCCAGATCGCGCGGGTCTTTCAGCACCATGCCGATATCGGCAGCGGCGCTGCGCGCCGGGCGGATCAGGTACTGGTCACCGGCGCTGAAGGGGACGCCGTTGGTGCTCATCTCCAGCTTGAAACCATCTATCTGCAACTGCAAGGTGCCATCGCGGATCTCATACTCACCGTTCTGATCCACCTGGGGTACCACTTGAGGGGGGGTGTAGGCGGTTGGGTCTGTGTTCTGGTAGGTGAGTTGTGACGACTCCCAGCGCTTGCCATCGCTGGCGCGAATCAGGGTGAAGCTTTCGCCGTCTCCGCCAATGACCAGTTTATACTCGCTGGCCTTGAGCTGGTCGGTATCTTCGATTCTGACGCGGGCGTCCACGTTGGTGACGTTGCGGCCATCGCTCAGCACGCGGTTCTGCATCGCTGCCGGGCTGTTGATGTCGGTGAACAGCAGCCCGCCCAGCTCACCGTCCAGGTCGATACCCAGCTGGTGCTGGCTGTTCATGCTGTCGGCGAACGCCAGGGTGATGATTCCGACCTGGTCGCGGGCCTGGTCGAGCACGTTTTCCCGGTAGTCGAGCAGGCCGCCGATCTGGCCGCCGCTCATCTGGGTGGTAACATCGTGCAGGTTGTTGGCGATGCGCAGGGAGAGGTTGACGCGACCGGGGTCGGCTTCATCCCCCTTGGCGACCAGCTCATTGGCCTCCCGCCCGATCACCAGCGGCTCGCCCTTGCCGATGTAGACGCTGATTTCGGAGGTTTTGCTGTTCTCGATGGTGGTGAAGTTGACGAATTCGGCCAGCTGATCCAGCTTCAGGTCGCGCTGGTCCAGCAGTTCGTTGACCTCTTTGCCGCCGGCGGCGGCCAGGCGCAGCTTGTCGTTCAACTGCGCTATGTTGCTCGCGATGGCGTTCACCTGTTCGGCGGCGCTCGTCAGCCGGCCGTTGAGGCTCTCGTTCTGGCGTGTCAGGGTGGCGTCCAGGCCGTTCATGCGGCGCACCAGGGCATCGGCCTCGGCCACGAAAAGCTCACGGTTGGGCAGGCTCATCGGGTCGTCGACCGCCGTTTGCAGCGCCCCGAAATAGTTGTCCATCGCGTTCGACAGGCTGGTGGCGTCGGAGGCCAGCAGGTTGTCGAGCTCGTTGGCGTAGGTGCTGAAGATGTCGGCGTTGTTGTAGGAGGCGGTGTCCGACCAGATCTGGCTGTTGAGGAACTGGTCCGCCACACGGCTGATGTCGTAGACCTCGACGCCATTGAGGTTTTCGTGGGAGGCAAACTCGGGGCGCTGACGGCTGTAGCCGGCGGTGTTGACGTTGGCGACATTTTGCCCGGTTACCGACAGGGCGGTCTGGTTGGAGCGCAACCCCTGGATGCCCAGGTTCAACAAACCGTAACTCATGATCGTTCCTCCGCTGGTCTACCCGATTGCAGGCCAGGCTCCTGTGTTATCGGCCCCGGTTCAGCCTTCTTGAGCACCACGGCTCAGCCCCGCCAGCAGGTCGCCGGTGAAAATGCGTTCGATCTTGTCGGCGTACTCCGGGTCGGTGGCGTAGCCGGCGTTGTGCAGCTCGCGCACGAAGCGGGTCGGGTCGGCGCCCTGCTCCAGCGCCTGTTGATAGCGTGGGTTGCTGCGCAGAAAATCCACATAGTCGGCGAAGCTGTCGGCATAGCTGTCATAGGCCCGAAAGCGAGCCTGCTCCTTCTCGGCCACGCCGCCACGATACTCCACCGTCTGGACCTGTACCGTGTCCCCCTGCCAGCCGGGCTGGGCCTTGATATTGAACAGGTTACGACTGCCCTGGCCGCTGGTTACATCACGGCTGATGAACTTGCCCCAACCGGTTTCCAGTGCGGCCTGGGCCAGCAGCACGCCGGGGTCGACCCCCAGCTCCCGGCCCGCCCGCTCGGCCAGCGGCCACAGCTGCTCGATGAACTGGGCGGGGGTGTCGAAGCGATCGGGCCGGGTTTCCGGCGCGGCGGGGGCGGCGCGGCGCCCGGCCTGGGCCTGAACGACCGCCTCTCCGGCTGGCGGCTGGGCGGCCTGTTCTGGCGTGGTGGCCTGTGGCGGCTCGGCGGCGCCGGCCGAGGGGGCACGGTAGCCCACTCCCGCCGGGGTGGGCAGCGGCCCGCCGCCGAAGGCGCGCGTCAGCATCTGTTCGGTGATCGAGGGTGGCGCGTCGTCGTGCTCATCCTGACCCGGCGCCAGCGTGGGGGCGGGCTGGCGGCTCAACTGCTGGACGATGATGTCGGCCAGCCCGATGCTGCCCTTTTTGGATAGATCCAGGGTCAGCTGCTGGTCGAACATCTCCTGATAGAACTTCACGTCACCGGAGTTGAACGGGCTGTCGGTGGCCAGTACGTCACTGGCCTGGCGCATGCTCTTGAGCATCATGTTCATGAACAGCTGCTCGAAATCCTGCGCCACGCTCGCCAGCGCGCCCTGCTGATCGGTCTGGGCCTGCGCCTTGAGTTTGTTGAGCTGGTTCAGATCGGTATAAACCGCCGCCGGGGCGGCGGGTTTGGGGCCGTTGATCGCCATCTCAGATCACCACCAGCTCGGCCTGTAGCGCGCCCGATTGTTTCAGCGCCTCCAGAATTGCCATCAGATCGCCCGGGGCGGCGCCGACCTGATTGACCGCCTCGACGATGTCACTGAGGGTCGCGCCGGGGGCGAACTCGAACATGCGCCCGGAACCCGCGTCGATCTCGATCTGGCTGCGCGGTGCCACCACGGTGTTGCCGCCGCCGAGTACGTTGGGCTGGGTCACATCCAGATTTTCCGTGATCGAAACGGTCAGCCCGCCGTGGGTGATCGCCACCGGCGATACCCGCACATGCTGGCCGATGATGATGGTGCCGGTGCGGGAGTTGATCACCACTTTGGCGGTTTCTTCGCCGGGCTCCACTTCGAGGTTCTCCAGCACCGAGAGGAAGGCAACGCGCTGGGAAGGCTCGCGCGGGGCGCGCACCCGGATGGAGGCGGCATCCAGCGCCTGGGCGATCTCTGGCCCCAGCAGGCTGTTGATCTGCTCCGCCACCCGGCGGGCGGTGGTGAAATCCGGGTGGTTCAGGTTGAACATCAGGCTATCCCCTTGGCTGAAGGCGTTGGGCACGGTCCGCTCCACGCTGGCTCCGTTGGGGATCCGCCCCACACTGGGCACGTTCACCGACAGGCGCGAGCCATCATTACCCATGGCGCCGAAGCCGGACACCACCAGGTTGCCCTGGGCGATGGCGTAGACGTTGCCATCGGCCCCTTTCAGCGGCGCCATCAGCAGGCTGCCGCCACGGAGGCTTTTGGCGTCACCGATGGTGGATACGGTGACATCGATCGTCTGGCCCGGTTTGGCAAACGGGGGCAGGTCCGCATGGATCGCCACCGCGGCGATGTTCTTCGATTTGGGGTCGATATTGGGCGGAATGGCCACGCCAAAGTTGTTCAGCATGTTGCGGAAGGTCTGCGAGGTGAAGTTGGTCTTGTCGCCGGTGCCATCCAGCCCCACCACCAGGCCGTAGCCCACCAGCTGGTTGGTACGCACCCCGGCCACGCTGGTGATATCTTTCAGCCGCTGCTGGGCGTGGGCCAGCGGCGCTGCCAGCAGGGCCGGGAGCAGACTCAGGAGCAGTCCAAGTCGAAGCCGTTTATACATGATCTTCTCCTCGCAAGGGGGTCAAAACGGCCACAGCGGGCTGATGAAAAATCGTGCCAGCCAGCCCATGACGTTGGCATCATGGGTGGCGCCGTTGCCGCTGTAGGCGATGCGCGCGTCCGCCAGCCGGGTGGATTCGACGCTGTTGTCGGGGCCGATATCCTGCTTGCGCACCAGCCCGCTGATGCGGATATATTCATCCCCCTGGTTCAGGGTCAGCCACTTCTCGCCGCGCACCAGCAGGTTGCCGTTGGGCAGTACCTGATGCACGGTGACGGTGATGTTACCGCTGAGGCTGTTGCTCATGTCGGAATCGCCCTGGCTGTCGAAGGCGGTATCGGTGCTGGCCGAGGCGCTGAGGGGATTGCCCAGCACCGACAGCTCCCGCCCCAGCACCGTGGGGGCGCCGAACGACATGTCGTTGGTTTTGTCCACCGTGGTGGAGGCGCTTTTGGAGGACTGGGTGCTTTCGGTCAACACCACGGTGAGGATATCCCCGACCCGATAGGCGCGCCCATCGCTGTACAGATCGAGACCGGCGTTCGCCTGATAGATGGCGCCGTTGACCGGTTTGGGCGGCTCCATCTGTGCTGGCTGCACCGGGGCGTAGTAGGGGTTATCCGGTTTCGGGGGCTTGTTGACACAGCCGCTCAGCAGAATCAGGCCGGCCAGTGGCAACAGTCGCATCAGCTTGGACATGGTCATACCTCACGTTGCGTGCTCATTAGAGCTGCTGACTGACATAGGAGAGCATCTCATCGGCGGTCGAGATCACCTTGGAGTTCATCTCGTAGGCGCGCTGGGTGGTGATCATGTTCACCAGCTCCTCGACCGCGTTGACATTGGAGCTTTCCAGCATCCCCTGCTTGATGATGCCGAGTCCATCTTCACCGGCGATGCCAACGATGGGAGCACCACTGGCGGCGGTTTCGATATACAGGTTCTGACCCACCGCCTGCAGCCCCTGCGGGTTGACGAAATCGGCCAGCTCCAGCTGCCCCAGCTCCTGCGGTTCGGGGTCGCCCGCCACGGTCACATTGACGGTGCCATCGGTGGCCACCGAGAAGTTGGTCACCTCATCCGGCAGGGTGATGGCCGGCTCGATCAGATACCCCTCGGCGGTCACCAGCCGGCCCTCGCCGTCGAGGTGGAGCTCGCCGTTGCGGGTGTAGGCGATATCACCATTGGGCTGGGTGACCTGTAAAAACCCCCGGCCATTGATCGCCACATCGAAGGGTTGGTCGGTGATCTGCATATCGCCGGTGGTGAACAGCTTCTGGGTGCTGACGGTGCGCACTCCGCTACCCAACTGCAGGCCAGAGGGCAGCATGGAATCCTCACCGGTGGCGGCACCGGGCTGGCGGCGGATCTGATAGAGCAGATCCTCGAACTCCAGCCGATCCTTCTTGAAGCCAACGGTGCTGACGTTGGCCAGGTTGTTGGAGATCACCTTGAGCTGAGTATCCTGGGCACTCAGACCGGTTTTGGCGACGTGTAATGCACCGTGCATGGGTCATTCTCCTCACTATCAGCTCAATGAAAGCACTTGCGCCGCGGAGGAGGACAACTCTTCCGCCGTTTTCATCATTTTGATCTGCATCTCGAACTGCCGTTGCAGGCTGATCATGGCGGTCAGCTCCGCCACCGCATTCACGTTGCTGGCCTCGAGATAGCCGGCACGTACCTGCACATTGGGGTTGGCGGCCAGCGGCACGTCGTTGTCGGTGTGCATGAAGCCGTCACGCCCCTTGAAGAGCTGGCCGTTCTCCGGCTGAACCAGCTTGAGCTGGTCTATCTGGGCCACTTCGACCGCGTTTTCACCGACGGGACGGATGGTGATGGTGCCATCGTTGCCGATGGTGAGGCTCTGCGCCGGCGGAATGACGATGGGGGCGCCACCCGCCCCCAGCACCGGCAAACCACTGCCCGTGACCAACTGGTTGGCGGCATCGACCTGCAGGGAGCCGTTGCGGGTATAGACTTCGTTGCCATCGGGCCCCTGAACGGCAAGCCAGCCGTCACCGGCGATGGCCACATCCAGATCGCGTCCGGTCTGCATCAGCGTGCCGCTGTCCAGATTTGTGCCGGGGCGCTCGCTCATGGCGTAAACCCGCGACTCGAAACCGTCGCCCAGCACCCGCATGGCGCGAGCCTGCTCGAAATCGCTCTTGAACCCGGTGGTGGTGGCGTTGGCCAGGTTGTTGGCATGGGCCTGCTGCGCGTACATGTTCTCCCGCGCGCCGGTCATGGCGACATATAACACTTTGTCCATCGGTTGCTCCGGTAAATCGTTGCCGCTTTGGCGGGCGTCACTATCAATAAAGCAAACTGTGTGCCATAAAAAAGAGAGCCGGGCGTCGGCCCGGCTGGAAGTGACGCCACGGGAGCGGTCAGATCTGCAGAATGGTCTGCGTGATCGCGTTCATGGTCTCGAGCGTCTTGGAGTTGGCCTGGTAGTTGCGCTGGCCTTCGATCAGCTTGACCAGCTCTTCCGAGAGGTCCACGTTGGAGGCTTCCAGCGCCGCTGAGCGCAGGGTACCGTTCAGCCCCGTTCCGGGCGGGTTGACGATCGCGTCGCCCGAATCCAGCGTCGCGATCCACTCGGTATCCCCGCTCGGTTGCAACCCGGCCTGGTTCTCAAAGGTTGCCAGCGCCACCACGCCCAGCGCCTGGTTCTGACCGTTACTGAACGAGGCGATCATCTCCCCGGCGCCCGAAAACGTGACCCCGATCAGATCCCCCTTGGTGTAACCATCCTGCTGCGAAGCCTTCACGATGGAGGAGGAGGCGAACTGGGTGGCGCCGGTCAGGTCGAGACTGATCTTGGTCAGGTCGTAGGCCGGGTCCGCCCCCTTGATGGTGATGGCGGGCACCTGAGCATTGGCGGTGAAAGTCTGGCCGTTGATCTCCCGCAACAGACCATTGGTTGGGTTGAACCGGATCAGGATCGGGCCCGGCTCGGTCAGTGATCCCTCCCCCGGGTCCTGTGCCTTGCCGATATCCAGCAACTCCTCATTGTTGAGATAGGCGTACATGCGGTAGTAGCCCATGAAGGAGTTGTCTCCCTGGCTGGTAGAATCCGGCTGAATAGGGCTGGTCGGATCGCTCGGCAGCACCACGGGGTAG
>JAXHUI010000074.1:0-7198 GCA_034189745.1 Pseudomonadota bacterium | reverse complement strand
GGTGACGATAGTTACTACTATTCGGCCGGTCAAGGCGTGGATACCATCGATAACAGCGGAGGCGGCATGGATGGTGTGTTCTTCCTCGACGGCCTGGACCGCAACCGCCTGAGCTACCACCGG
Organism: Pseudomonadota bacterium; assembly: GCA_034189745.1. Classification (GTDB taxonomy): domain Bacteria; phylum Pseudomonadota; class Gammaproteobacteria; order Pseudomonadales; family Balneatricaceae; genus Marinobacterium. The sequence goes on along the minus strand of JAXHUI010000074.1, from coordinate 7,075 downwards.
GATGGCGATGATCTGCTGATCCTGGTCGATGCGGATCTGCAGCAGCAGGTGCGTGTCACCAACCACTTTCTTGGTGGGGAGTATGCGATCGGCTATGTGCAGCCGACCGATGGTGGGTACTCGATCATGGCCAGTGAACTGGCCTCGATGCTGACCGATCTTCCGACAGCCGAAGAGCCCGATAACGGGGATAGTGGCGCAGAGACCGGAGAAGGTAGCGATTCGGGTAATGACTCGGGGGGGGATACCGGCACCGGAGAAGACCCCACTGCCGAGCCGGGTGGAGACGACACCCTCAACGGCACCGCCGCTGCCGAGATCCTGGTCGGAGGGGCCGGTAACGACACGCTGCATGGCAATGGAGGCGATGATCGCTTGCTGGGGGGAGAAGGCGACGATACGTATGTTTTCACTTCCGGCGAGGTGACTCTGATCGAAACCGGTGGCATCGACATTCTGAGGTTTTCTGCGGGCATCACTTTCAGCCAGGTTGCCTCCGGTCTGATGAAATCAGGTGATGATCTGATGCTTCAGGTGGATGGCGCCGGGCAGGCAACCCTGAAGGACTACTTTATCGACGGCAATGCGATAGTCGAAACCATCGAGTTTGAATCCGGCGGTTCGCTGACATCGGATCAGATCTTCGGTGCTTTTGGGCTATCCGCCCCCGGCACCGGTACCGGTTACGATCAAATCATCGAGGGATCGGCCGGCGGCGACAGTGCGCTGAGCGGAACCGACGGCTCGGATCTGATTGCCGGCTTTAACGGCAGCGACCGGCTTACCGGCGGCGATGGCGATGATCTGCTGTCCGGCGGGAACGGTGATGACATCCTCAGTGGCGATGCCGGTTCCGATACGCTGCAGGGGGGACGAGGTCACGATACCTACCTGTTTCATGCGGGAGATGGAGCGGACCGCATCGACAACAGCGGCGGCGGTATCGACGTACTTCGCTTCGAGAATATCGACTTCAGCCAGGTCGCCAGTGGACTGATGAAGTCAGGCGACGACCTGATTCTGCAAGTAAGCGGCAGTAGTGATGCCGTGACCCTGACGAACTTCTTTCTGGGGGGCGATGCGGCTATCGACCGTGTCGAGTTCGCCTCCGGTGGTGAGATCGGAGCCGATCAGCTCTTCAGCGTCTTTGGCCTGAGTAACCCGGATAGTATCGGTTCACCCGATTATCAGGGCGTGCCGGATGAACGGAGCTTTGGCACGCAGGTCAGCGGAACGGCGGGCGGCGATACCATTTTGGCCTCCTCCGATGCCGATCTGATCGATGGCGGAGCCGGTGATGACTGGTTGCAAGGCAACCTGGGAAACGACTACCTGATGGGAGGAGAGGGGGCCGATACCTACTACTTCTCGGCCGGTGACGGTCGGGACAGCATCAACAATCTGTCCGGTGGCAGCGATACCGATATACTGCTGTTTGCGGAGGGTATCGACGAGTCCGCTCTCTGGTTCTCCCGCGATGGTGACGACCTGCTGGCGGACTTGCGCAACAGCAGCGATCAGATCAGGGTGCAGGGCTGGTATAGCGACACCGCCCAACAGCTGGACAGCATACGGACCGATGATGCGGTGATCTACGCTGCCCAGGTGGAACAGTTGGTGTCCGCCCTGTCGGCTTTCGGTGCCCCCGTGGATGGCGAAATCGTTTTAACGGGTGTAGAGCAGCAGCAGGCCCAGGCTGCAATCGCCAATACATGGCAAGCACTTGGCTAATGAGCTCATGTTCGGGGGCTCTGGCGGGCCCCCGATTCGACTTGAATTGAATGAATTTCTGCGCCGCGAAGCCAATAATTGTTGATTTGGCGTTTGTGGGGCTCCCGCATAGCTGTTATAACTTCATTAAAATCCCACCTCCGCCCTCAGAACAAACCAAAGTGGACAGGTTCGGTTGCATTCTACCGAACGGCCCCCATAGATGGATTAATACTCGGATTTATATGCATCGGTCCTTAGACCGTTGCGCTGCAAAGAGGCACTCATCATGGATCAACATGAAGCAAATGAAGCGGTGACTGTCGAGCTTCCCGTCCTGCCGCTGCGAGATGTGGTGGTATACCCGAACATGGTCATACCGCTCTTTGTCGGTAGGGAAAAGTCCATCCAGGCGTTGGAGCTGGCGATGGAGAGCGATAAGCAGATTCTGGGTATAGGAAGAATAAACGCCGTTTTTCTCTAAGTCACAGCCACTGTAGACCGCGAATGACGGACCTTTGCCAGTGGGTGATTATGAACCCGGCCCGTGTGGCCACCGATCCCGCCGAAAATTCACCCGTTTTTCCAGACAACCGGGGCCAACCCAAGCCGCCGGCATAACGCATCCCTGCCGCGGCTGAATTACCGCAGCATCGTGATCGGAATCGTTTGGGACGGGTCAGGTAAACAGACCCGGTGACAGGCCAACCGGTGGCGCCCGGCTTTCGGGCAACGGGCTGGACTCGTTGGTTTCGGCTTTTTGCTTCAGATGGTCGAGGATCTGCTTGATCACTACCAGATCTTCAATACAGGCAATCACCTTCATGGCACCGCCGCATTCGCTGCAAGTCTCAATGTCGATTTGGAATACACGCTTGAGACGCTGTGCCCATTTCATCGACGCTCGCCGCCCAGCGGCTGTTGGCGGCTCATCCGATACCTTGACCTTTTTGCTCCCCTTGCCCCTCATGGCAGGTGTAACCAGGGCGCGGTGCTTGCTGTTGGGCGCAAACACCCCATGAAACCGGGTAAGGTTCACACGTGGCTTCGGCACCAACGCCGACAGTCTTGCGATGAAGTCCAGCGGCTCAAAGATCACATGCGTGGTGCCGTCCCGGTACGGCGTCTTGAGGTGGTAGCGCACGTTGCCATTCTTCGTGAGCGACAACCGTTTCTCGGACACCGCCGGGCGGCTGATGTAGCGGCACAGCCGTTCGAGTTTGCTGCGCTCATGGGCCTTGGCCGCTACCCCGGCATGTAGCGAGAAACCGGCAACCTTACCGGGCATGTCACCAAACTGATCTTCCGGGTCGCAGGCGCGCAGTGTCTGCAGGGTGAACACCTTGCGCCCTGCCTGTGGCCCCACGGCGATGCGATACGTGATGGAATGCCCCAGCAGTTGAGTCATCGCATCTTCATCCACCGCATCCAAGGCCAGGTAACTGTTTTCAACATCCCGCTCCAGTAGGCCTTGCCGCTCCAAATAGCGGCCCACCCGGTGGGCGATGGTATGCGCCAGTTGGGTGAGTTCCTCAGTGGTGGGTGCTTTGACCCAGCGGAACCGGACGCGCCCATCGGCGCCGTCAATGTACACCCCATCGAGGAACAGCATGTGAAAATGGATATTGAGGTTAAGCGCACTGCCGAATCGCTGGATCAGGGTGACCGCACCCGTGCGAGCCGTCTTATGGCTATGTCCCGCTTTCTTGAGCAGATGCGTGGTAATAACGCGGTAGACGATGCCCAGCACCCGCCCCATGATCTCGGGCCGGCTGGCAAACAGGAAACGTAGCTGGAACGGGAAACTCAACACCCACTGGCGCACAGGCTGTTCGGGCAGCACCTCATCGACTAACAGCGCTGCACTCTCGGCCATCCGTCGTGCCCCGCAACTGGGGCAAAAGCCCCGGCGCTTACAGCTGAAGGCAACCAGGTGCTCAGCGTAACACGACTCGCAGCGCACCCGCAGAAAGCCGTGTTCCAGCCGGCCGCATCGAAGGTAGCCCTCAAACTCCTGCTCGACATACCCCGGCAATCCCCTGCCCTGCCCTGCCAGGTGCGCCTTGAACGCCGGGTAATACGCTTCGACAATCTGATAGAGAAGGTTCTGTTCGGGTCGGTGACGCTGGTAACGACCAGCATCCTCGTCCCGGCTGGCCATCCTGGCCGCCACATGGGGCATGATCCGCGTCCTTGCAATACTGTATATTTGTGGCGCTGATCCACTTGTGTGTGGGTGGTCTACACTTATAGCTCCAAACCCTTACACAGCAGGCGCTGAATGGATAAAAAAGACCTCGACCAGCTAACCGAAGGACTGGGCGAACTGACGTACCCCCAGCTCAAACGGATCCGGGGTATTATCGAGTCGCTGATCTCCAGTAACCAGACCGGCAAGGCCATTGCCGACCGGGAGCAGGAGATCTCGCAGTGCCCACACTGCGAGCATGAGCACTTCGTGAAACACGGCACCACAGCACGCGGCCAGCAACGCTACAAGTGTAAAAACCCTGACTGCAAACGTACCTTCAACAGTCTCACAGGCACGCCTCTGGAACGGATGCGGATGCCCGACAAGTGGCACCAGTATTCCCAAGGCATGTGGCTGACCAACAAGATCCGCGACGCCGCCAAAGAGCTGGGGATCAACGTCAAGACGGCTTGGGCGTGGAGACACCGGATGCTGGCAAACCCCAGCCTCAACAAGCCAAGCGAGCTGCATGGGATCATCGAGGCTGACGAAACCTTCCTTCCTGAGTCCTTCAAAGGCTCCAAGCAAATGCCACGTGAACCCCGCAAACGCGGAGGGGGTGACAGCCCAAAGGTGCCGATCTTTCTGGCTCTCGACCGCAACGGAGCGGTGACACATCGGGTGCTGGAAAGAAACACGATTGAGCAGTTGAAGCTGGCCCTTACACCAGTGGTCACGCCCGAGTCGGTTCTGTGCACCGACGGCAATCTCAGTTACAAACGGATCGTCAAAGACCTGCCGTTTGAAATCGACCACAAACGCTTGATAGCGCTGGATAACGAGCGCGTTATCGATGGCGTTTACCACATCCAAACCCTGAACAATTGGATGATGCGCTGGAAGCAGTGGCTCAAGCAGTTTTACGGGGTTGGAACGGCTTTCGTAGACCATTATTTGAGCTGGTTTCGCCAAATGGACGGTACAGATCGTGATGAAAGCTGGGTGGTAATGGCTCTTTGAACTATTTCCATATTGGAAATAGTTCATTGCAACAACACGCATCTGGATCAGCGCCATATTTGTACAGCTTATCGCCTGGCTGCGAGATCGTGAAGCCTCAGCTCAGCCGTAATGCCTGCCAATGCCAGTTATTGCCTGTGAGTGCCAGTCTCCCACTCTATTATATACAGGAGGTTATATTCATTAAAAATCAATGACATACAAAACCACTAATCATTAATACCATCAGAAATACCATTTCTAGAAATACTTGTTTGTGATTGTACAGCGAGTCTCCGCCGTTTCAATTCAGTACGCGCCCAAGCTGACGCCTCCGCCATGTCACGCCGTAGCTCAGCCAGCTCCTCAGCAGTCAAGCGGCGCACGGCTGGATCGCTACCCAATTTCGGCTTCTTATTACTCATAGTTATATACCTCAACCTTTAGTATGCACCATCAATGACAGCTCGGGAACAGGCCAGTAACCATAGAATGCCCTGTCGTACCCGCCAATGCATGTGCGACACTCAACATGAAATCGAGCAGTAGAAGCACAAGGACATGGACGTTGCGCCAATGTGGCGCCATAATGGCGCCCATGAAAACAAACCACCAAGAATCTCAGAGCCAGTGCTTGCAGCGCATCAACCTCCGCCTATCAGCGGAGGCGCTGGCTGCAATCGACGCTGAGTGCGCCTGCCGCGTGGGCAATGTTTCACGCAATACCTGGATTGTTGAAGCCATTCAGGAGAGGTTGGACCGTCTAAAATTATCGGAAAGTAGCAGTATCAAGGGGGATGGATGAACAGTTTCTACGAGTTCTTTGCCGGTGGAGGCATGGCCCGGGCAGGGTTGAGTACTAACTGGGAGTGTCTGTTCGCCAACGACTTCGACCCCAAGAAAGCTGCCAGTTACGCGCTCAACTGGGGTAACGACCACCTCCATGTAGGCGATGTCGCCAAGTTAACCACAGATGATCTTCCTGGCCGCCCCGATCTCGCTTGGGCTTCATTTCCGTGCCAAGATCTCTCGCTAGCAGGCGGGGGAGCCGGACTTAAAGGCGATCGCTCTGGCACCTTCTGGCCGTTCTGGAAGCTCATGATGCGCCTGGAAGAAGAGGAACGTGCGCCTCATTTAATCGTTCTTGAAAACGTCTGCGGAGCGCTCAGCTCTCATGGCGGGAAGGATTTTGCCGCAATCTGCTCAGCTCTCTCTCGCGGCGGTTATCGCGTCGGCGCTCTGGTCATGAATGCAGTCCACTTCGTCCCCCAATCGCGTCCACGTCTATTTATCATCGGTGCGAGAAAGGCATCTGTTCCGTTGCCCTCTGAACTGCGCGCTGACGGGCCGGGAGACACATGGCATTCATCGGCATTAGTCGAAGCATTTGGCAAGCTGTCCCAAAGCTCGCAAAAGTCCTGGACATGGTGGAACCTTCCTTCACCTAATACACGCACATCGATCTTCGCTGACCTGGTTGAAGATAAGCCTTTAAGGGTCAAATGGCATACAGCCGCAGACACCAAGCGCCTGCTTGGCATGATGAGCCCCGTCAACTTAGCCAAAGTCGAAGCAGCCAAAAACGCCGGGCGGCGAATGGTCGGCACTATATACAGGCGCACCCGGTCCGACGGGCCGAACGGTGAAAAAATGCAACGCGCCGAAATTCGATTCGACGATGTAGCCGGATGTCTTCGCACGCCTAGCGGTGGTTCTAGCCGCCAAACTATTATGGTGGTGGATGGGAAACGCGTTCGCTCACGCCTACTATCTCCGCGTGAAGCCGCCCGCTTAATGGGGCTACCGGATACTTACCAACTGCCAAAGAACTACAATGAGGCATACCACCTCGCAGGTGACGGGGTAGCGGTCCGGGAATTCAGATAATAAGTGCGACACTCATGGTTGAACGGCGAGAGGTAGCCAACTGCTGATGGTGGTACGCTTCATCTCGCCAAAGATAGAAGCAAGTATCACCATGAGTTATCAGCAGTTGACCGAGGGGAAACGATACCAAATATCGGTGCTCCTTGCGCAGGGAAGTTCGGCAACAGCGATTGCCAGAGCAGTAGAGGTTCATCGCTCGACAGTCTATCGGGAGTTGAAGCGCAACAGTGATCAGGAGGCCTACGATCCTGAGCACGCACAGAAGCAAGCCGTATGGCGTCGAACTCA
>JAXHUI010000073.1:0-7705 GCA_034189745.1 Pseudomonadota bacterium | reverse complement strand
TTCACCTGTCTTCACGATCAGATTCGGGCAGGCTCCGACCCGCCCAATATACAGCAAATTAAAACAACTGTTACAGTTACGCCCCGCCAAACCGCTCCATCATGGTGAGATTGCCCGGCAGGGGCGCTGACTCGGGGCGGGCAGTTACCGCTGAAACGGATAGAGGCCACCCAGCCCCAACAGCTCGGTCAGTTCATCCAGCGCCCGGCGCGACTCATCCAGCAGCGCGGGATCGGCCAGCTCCGAGGGCAGCAGCCGATCACGGTAGTGGCGCTCGACCCAGTGGGTGAGCTGCGCATGCAACCGCTCACTGAACAACACCCCCTGATGGCAGGCCGCCAACGCCTTTTGCTCCAGTACCACCCTCAACCGCAGGCAAGCGGGACCGCCTCCGTTACGCATGCTCTGGCGCAGATCGGTCACCTCCACCGCGTCGATCCCCTCACCCGCCTGCAGCAGGCGCTGCAGATAGTGCCAAACCGCGTCATTTTTCCGACACTCTTCCGGCACCAGCAGCAGGTTGCGACCATCGGGCAGGCTCAGCAGCTGGCTGTTGAACAGATAGCTCTCCACCGCGGCCTGTAGCGTCACCTCCCGCCGGCTGACCTGAATCAGATGCAGCTCTCCGCCCAGCGCCCGGTCCAGCCGCTCGAGCTGTCGCGGCTGATCCACAAAAGCCTCCTCATGGCAGAACAGAAGGTTACGGTTGGCCAGGGCGATCAGATCATTGTGGAAAACGCCGGCATCGATGGCGGCGGGCTGCTGTTGCAGGTAGATGACCCGCGCCGGGTCCAGGCCATGCTGGCGCGCCACCGCTTCACTGGCTTCAAGCGTCTGCCGCGCCGGGAAGCGCTGTGGTCCCGGCCGCTGCCGGCTGCGACCGTAGACAAAAAGGGCCACCCCCGGGTCGGAATGAGCCATGCACAGTCGGCTGTGGTTGGCGCCCCCCTCATCCCCCAGCGCCGCCGTGGCCGGTAACGGATCGTGGACACAAAAGAATTGGGGGTGGTGAAACAGGGTACGCAGAATGCGGCTAGTCATCCCGGCTTCGATACTGCGATGCAGCTGACTGACCAGATTGGCGGGGGTGAAATGCACCCGCCCATCGCGCGTATCCCCCGCCGGCGATACCGTGGCCGCGTTGGCCGTCCACATGGCTGACGCCGAGCTGCAGGCGCAGAGCAACCAGGGTGCGCGCCGGGCCGCGCTGGCCAGCACCTGCTCATCCCCGCCGCTGAAACCCAGCCGTCGTAGCAGCTCCGGCTCCGGCCTGGGGTGGGGTGGCAGCACCCCCTGCGGCAGACCAAGATCATGCAGGCGTTTCATTTTGGCCAGCCCCTGCAGGGCCGCCGCCCGGGGGCTCGAAACCCGCTCACGGTTACGCACGGACGCCAGGTTGCCCAGCGCCAGGCCGCTGTAGTTGTGGGTCGGTCCAACCAGACCATCGAAATTGAGTTCCACCGCACTCATCCTGGCTCCTCTGCGCCACCGGTGTCGAGGCCGATAGCCGCATGCCGCCCCCGCGCTGGTGCACCAGCGGGAAGCGGCACACCGAACGGCGCCGGGCGGTCGATCATGCCTGCTGCATGGCCAGCATCACCTGCTGTGCCCAATTCAAACTGTGGCGGTAGGCCACCTCATAGAAGGGTCTGTCGAGCGGCAGGCTCAACTGATCGAACTCCCCCCGCTCATAATGCTCCACCTGCCGTAGCAGCTCACCGTAGGGGCCAGAGCGGTTGATCAGAGCGTCTTTCATCGTTTGTTGCAGGGGAACCTGCGAGAGCAGCTCCTCCATCTCCATATCCAGCAGCACATCCAGCTGCGACAGCAGGCCGACGATGAAATAGTCGACCGGCTCGTTTCGCCCCAACATCTCGGCCAGCAGCTCGCAAAAGCGGCCACGGATCAACATGTTGCGGGTCAGCTCATCCGGCTTGCTTTTTTCGGTGCTGGTGAGGAACAGCAGCACCCAGCGTTTGATCTGCTCCATGCCAAGCAGGGCGATGGCGTGGGAGAGCGAGCTGATCTCCCGTTTCAGGTTGAAGGCGGCCGAGTTGACCACCCTGAGGATACGGTAGGTCAGCACCGGGTCATGCAGTGCGATCTGCTCGACCGATTGGGCGGTGGCGGTGGGGCGTTGCATCTCGGTCAGCAACTGCAGCAACACCACTTTGTTGCCAGTGATCTTCTTGCCTTTGACCGGTTCCGGCTTACTGAGAAAGTAGCCCATGTAGAGGGCAAACCCCATCTCCAGACAGCGGCGAAACTCCGCCTGGGTTTCCACCTTGTCCGCCATCAACTCGAGTTGATAGGTGCGCAACCGTTGCAGCAGCGGAGGGATGTTATCCAGCCCCAGCCGCTGGATATCCAGTTTGAGGACATGCACGATGTTCAGAAGGGGCTCGAATTTGGGGTTGTGCGGATCGTAGTCCGCCAGGGCCAGCCGATAGCCCTGCTGAGCCAACCCCTTGACGCGGGAGATGAACTCGGGGGTTACCTCCGAATGGCCCAGAATTTCCAGCACAAAGCTCCGTTTCGGCAGTTCCGGCACATCGTTGTTGAGCAAAAAGCTGTCCGTCACCTTGAGAAAACAGGGCAACGACTGCACGGAGCCCCCCTTGGTGATACTGGAGTAGGTGCCCAACAGTACGCCCAGCGTGGCATCTTCATCCTTCAGCCCTTCGACGAAGTTGCCCTCCGTATCGCGAAACAGCAGCTCAAAAGCCACCACATCCTGGCTTTTGGTAAAAATGGGCTGGCGCGCCAACAATACCTGAAGCGGGTGTTCATCCGCCATCACCTGAGGTCGAGCACCACTCGTCGCCACTTTCGACTCCTTGCCGGTCTGCCATATCTTGTTTTCGAACGGGGGTTGAGTATATCACCCCCCTTTGCGAGAACAGAATCCTGCCGCTACCGTCCACCCGTCGACTCAATACTGCTCGGCGCGGGCATCAATAGTGGCGTACACCTCGTGACGGCCATCCTTTTTCAACAACAGCACCTGGTAGGGGCTAAAACGGTCGCCCAGCTCCATTCCGGGACTCCCCAGCGGCATGCCCGGTACCGCAAGGCCGATCGCGTCCACCGGCGGTTGCTCCAGAAAGCGGCGCACGAACTTCGCCGGCACATGACCTTCGAAGAGGTAACCCTGCTCCGAAACCGCCGTGTGGCAGGAGTGATATTGCTGCGGCACGCCCAGCTCCCGCTTCAACCCGGCCAGATCATCGGGGTGGTAGGTTTGCGCATGAAAGCCTGCCGTCTCGATGTGATCGATCCAGTCGGCGCAGCAGCCACAGGTCGGGCTTTTGTATACACGCAGATTCAGGGTGGTGGCGCGGGTTGGCCCGCCGGCGGTCTCCCGCGCCGCCGGCTTCGGACGCTCGGGGGCAGAGCTCGTCGCCTGGGGGTCACCACAGGCGCTCAACAAAAGGGTGGAGATGAACAGAGCGAGGGCCGCAAGGCCGTTACGACAGAAAGACATGGAGCTTCTCCTCGGTGCAAGAAAATAGTGCACGCCGCTATCAGTCCAGGGACATGGTCCAGGGAAAATTGTTTCAGGAAAACGTGCCCGGGGCTCCCGGAACACTCATCAGCCGTGGAAACGGCGTGGGTGATCCGGGGGTCGATAGCGGGAGAAAACCGGCTCCTCCGGCGAGCGCGACCAACGCACGGTGGGGCGCGCGGTCGTTGGTGGTAATGGCGCCATCAGGCCGCCCTGCACCAGCGCCCCGCTCTGGCCACAATGGTCGGCGCAACCGGCCGGGGTAGCGGCGCAGCAGGCGTTCTCGCCGGATGCCTCCCACCGGGAGGCGTCACACTTCAGGGAGTGATGCACAGTATCGACCTGCGACACGCGGTAACTGTCGGCGACCTGCGGCCCGGCAGGGAGAGCAGCCGGAAGGAGGCCCAGCGGTCGCGGCAGCAGCACGGCCGCCAACAGCAGCAGCACAGCCGCCCAATGGCGGGTAAGGAGAAAAAAATCAGTCCGCGTTTGCGCCACGTCAAAAGGGTCATGTCAGAAACCAGCCCGCAGAATACTCACAAGCGGGCGAGGTTTCAATGCCACTGAGTGATCCGCAGGTCAGGCCAACAGCGCCAACAAGGTATCCTTGTCCTGCGGCATACCGCTGCGGCCCGCTTCATCGAACAGGGCATCGGCCAACGCCTGCTTTTCTTGCTGCATCAGTTGAATCCTTTCCTCTACCGTATCGGCGGCAACCAGTTTGTATACGAAAACAGGTTTGTCCTGACCGATACGGTAGGCGCGATCGGTCGCCTGTTGTTCAACCGCCGGGTTCCACCAGGGGTCCAGGTGGATGACCGTATCGGCGGCCGTCAGATTGAGGCCGCTGCCGCCAGCCTTCAAACTGATCAGGAAAACGGGCACCTCTTCAGACTGAAAACGGTCGATCATCTCCTGCCGCTTGCGCGTTTGACCGGTCAGTTTGCTGTAGCCCACTTTGAGGTCTTTGAGAAGAAGCTCCACCAACCCCAGTACAGCGGTGAACTGTGAAAAGATCAGCATGCGCCGCCCCTCTGCAAGCAGTTCGGGCAGGTTATCGCGCAGCCATCCCAATTTGGCACCCTCTTTGATACCAGCGGCTTTTTCCAGCTTGACCAGGCGTGGATCGATGCACGCCTGTCGCAGTTTCAGCAGGGCATCCAGAAACTCGATCTGGCTGCGCGCCAACCCTTTTTCGGCCACCAGCGCTCGGATACGCTGCTCCATGCTGATTCGGATGCTCTCATACAGCTCGCGCTGGCGCCCTTCCAGCTCAACGTACTGTGTCATTTCCGTTTTTGGCAGAAGCTCCTGCACAACGTCGCTCTTGGTTCGCCGCAGCATGAAAGGTGACACCAGTTGTGCCAGCCGGCGCTGACAGGCCTGATCACCCTCCTGCTCGATCGGCTGACGATAGTGCTGATTGAATGCCTTGAGCCCCCCCAATAATCCGGGTAACGCAAAATCCATCAAGGCCCACAGCTCTCCGAGGTGATTCTCCAGTGGTGTCCCTGTCAGGCAGAGGCGGCTGGCCGCATCGAGACGGCGGACCTGCTGCGCGATTTTGGTATTGGGATTCTTGATCGCCTGGGCTTCATCCAGCACCAACAGGGAAAACTTGCGCTTCTTGTAACGATCGGCGTCACGCAGCAACAGTTGGTAGCTGGTGATCACCAGATCGCTTTTGGCAATCCGATCAAATTGCCTGGCTCGATCGGGGCCATGGATCAGGCAGGCTTTCAACTCCGGGGTGAACTGCGCCGCTTCACGCTCCCAGTTACCCATCAGGCTGGTTGGTGCCACCACCAGCACGGGCCGCTTGTGCAGACGTTTGTTGTTTTTCAGCCATTGAACCAGGCTCAGGGTCTGCAGGGTTTTGCCCAACCCCATATCGTCGGCCAGGATGCCACCAAAACCATAGCGTTGCAGAAAGCCAAGCCAGTCCAGCCCCTGTTGCTGATAGGAACGCAGCTGTGCCTTCACCCCCCGGGGTAGAGGCAACGGCTCGATCCCGGCAAAGTTGTTCAACTCTCGCATCATTTTGCTCGTCAGCGGGGCAAGACGCTGATCGAAATCGATCGTATCGCCTAACTGCGCCGCCTTGTACGGTGGCAGCGAGACCGGCTTATCGAGTTTCTGTTGTGAGTACAATTCGATGATCAGGCTGTAGATTGGCTGAAGTGGCTGCGTATCGATGCGTACCCAACCATCTTCCACCGGCAGGCAGATCTCATCGGGGCAGTCCTGCTCGAGCCATTCGGCCACCACGCTCTGGGTGGGCAGGAACATATTGTTGCCCGTCGGCAACTGTAAACTGAAATCGAACCAATTATTGGCGCCATCACGCAGTTTCAGGTCAAAGGCCGCATTGTGCACCGGCAATTCATAATCGGCATCGATCTCCACCTGCCAGCCTTCCGCCTGGAGTTCCGGCAGGCGCTGCTGCATGAATCGCTGCCATTGCTGCAACATATCGCTGCCACGGTGATCTCGTGGTACCCAGACATTGCTCCGTGAGCCCAACCTCTCGACCAGCCCCAGCCCCATGGCGTGAAGTCGATGCAGGGCGGCCTCTTCGGCCTCGATATCACGCTTCACCAGCCAGCTCTGGCCATTTCGTTCAATCAATTCAGGCAGCGCCGAAATCCGGGCCTCCAAATCGACCTCAGCTCGATAGCCGCCGTAATCAAACGAGACCTGAACGCCCGGCAGATGAACGCCGTTATCCATCTGGGCAACCAATACTCGAAGGTGGGGGACCGGAGTGTCAAAAAGCGCCAGCTCTGGCTCCTCCGGCAGAGGGAGTTGTTTTGATGTCATGAACTGCCGCAGCTGGGCTCCGAATGGGAGCATCTGCCCCGGGGGGATCGGGGGCATCTGCAACAGATGGTCGAGCTGTTCAGACGGAATATCCGTTATCAGCTCACCCACCCCATGCCGGTTCAGATCGAGATAGTGCGGCGGCGTCAGCGACAATAGCTGCCACCGAGACACTCCTTCGATCTGTGCCGTCAATTGTTGCCCCTGCTCGGTTTCGTTCCAGGCCCAGGTTAGTTTTTCTGCCGGCAGTGCGGTCAGGGCCTGCTCACCCTCCTCCCAGTACAGCCGCCGGGTGCGCAACAGCAGATCGAGGATAAAAGCTCCGCTTTCTCGCTCCAGGCGATATCCATCGAAGCTCGAGCGCAAGCCGGAGAGCAGACGCAGGATTTGCGCATCGTTCGCGAGCATGAACGCCGGCCAGTTGTATTTGAGTCCGTGAAAATCGGGACGGTAGAGCGACAACTGGCTCCAGTGTCCATCCTTGCGCAGATAGGCCTTGCGCAGCTCCAGGGTGTACTCCCCTGAAATGCTTTTGCCAAGCAGATACAGTAGATAGTGGCGACCCGAAACAAACTCCGTTGTATCTGGCTGCTCAGACGGTGGCAGCTGTGCCAACCAGTCCTCCCAGCTAGAATTATCCACCGCCTGCCGCCGCGGGGTTGAAGGTTCCGAGTCTCCCACCAGACTGGGTTTGATTTTCAGCCAGTGAATGGCAGCTGCGACACCATGCTCACAATTCAGCTCGGCCGGGCAGTTGCACTGGGTTACAAGCCCATTGGATGTCATCAATACGGCCACTTCGTAGATGTTGCGCCCAACTCCTCTGACATTGGCCGTATAAACACCCGTTTCAACATCATAGTCGTGCATCTCCACACGACCCGCTTTAAAGTGCTCAAATCCCCTCTGGAAGGTGGCACCATCAGCCATTTTTTGAATATCAGGCAAAGAGAAGCCAAGCATTGTGTTGGTGTGCTCCTGAAACAAATCCCAATGCACCCAGGATCCGCAGTCTTTGGGTTTTTACAACGTTACCTGTATCTGTCTGTCAGAGCAACGCAGCCATCTCCCCTTGCGATCCTGGAGACACCGAACAAAAAGACCGAACAATACCATCGAAGCTCGTGGATCGAAATCCTGGTGGTGATCGATCAGCAGGATATGAAGTGGCGATCGTTTCCCGGACACCAGAAATCACCATAACTGCCCGCGTCGGCGAGGGTCTCAACGGAAACAGCCAAGCCGGGGGTACCAAAACAAAAAACCCCGCTCTCGGTTGAGGGCGGGGTTTTTGTGGATTGGGTGCCTGGCGATGACCTACTCTCGCATGGGGAAGCCCCACACTACCATCGGCGATGACGCGTTTCACGACTGAGTTCG
>JAXHUI010000072.1:0-7940 GCA_034189745.1 Pseudomonadota bacterium | reverse complement strand
CCCGCTGACGTACTTGCCGGATCAGTCGTGGGCCTTGGCCAATGCCTGATCCAGATCGGCGATCAGGTCATCGATGTGCTCGATGCCGACCGACAGGCGCACCATCTCCGGTGAGACCCCGGCGGATTTCAGCTCCGCCTCGTTCAACTGGCGGTGGGTGGTTTCGGCCGGAATGGCGGCCAGGGACTTGCAATCACCGATGTTCACCAGGCGCAGGAAGATCTGCAGCGCGTCGTAGAATTTGCGGGTGCCCTCACGGCCAGAGCCGAGGCCAAAGCTGAGGATGCCGGAGGCCCTGCCGCCCATGTACTTCTGTGCCAGCGGGTGATCCTTGTGGCTGGGCAGGCCGGCATAGTTCACCCAGACCACATCGGGGTGCTTCTCCAGATATTCGGCTACCTTCTGCGTGTTGGCACAGATCCGCTCCATGCGCAGGGAAAGGGTTTCCAGCCCCTGCAGCAGCAGGAAGGCGTTCAGCGGAGAGAGGGCCGCGCCCATGCTGCGTAGCGGCACCACCCGGGCCCGGCCGATGAAGGCGGCGGGGCCGAACGCTTCGGTGTTGACCACCCCGTGGTAGGAGGCGTCCGGCGTGTTGAGCTGCGGGAAGCGCTCTTGCTGTTCATGCCAGGGGAATTTGCCCGAATCGACGATCACCCCCCCGACGCTGGTGCCGTGGCCACCGATATATTTGGTGGCGGAGGTGACGATGATATCGGCCCCGTGTTCGAGCGGACGCCACAGGGAGGGGCTGGGAACGGTGTTGTCCACCACCAGCGGGACGCCGTGGCGGTGGGCGATGGCGGCGATCGTTTCAATGTCGGCGATGCCGCCGGAGGGGTTGCCGATCGACTCGCAGTAGATCGCCTTGGTGCGGGCATCGATCTTGCCCTCCAGCTCGGCGAGCTGATCCTTGTTGACGAAGCGCACTTCGATCCCCTGGCGCGGTAGCGTGTGCGCAAACAGGTTGTAGGTGCCGCCGTACAGCTCGCTGGTGGCGATGATGTTGTCGCCGGCTTCGGCCAGCGTCTGTACCGTGTAGGTGATCGCCGCCATGCCGGAGGCGACGGCCAGCCCCGCGATGCCACCCTCCATCGCCGCCACGCGCTGCTCCAGCACCGCGTTGGTGGGGTTGGTCATGCGGGTGTAGATGTTGCCGGGCACCTTGAGGTCGAACAGGTCGGCACCGTGCTGGGCATCGTCGAACGCGTATGAGGTGGTTTGGTAGATCGGTACGGCCACCGACTTGGTGACCGGGTCGGGCTCGTAGCCGGCGTGCAAAGCGAGTGTTTCCAGTTTCATCGGTAGGCTTCCTGTTAGTTTGTCGCGGAGCTCGCGCCCGGTGGCGAGGCTGCCCCGGGCGCTCACCGCTTATTAGAATCGGTTACAATCGGGTGCTGACGAACAGCGCTCAGTGTACCCCCTAACGCTTCAGGAGACACCCCGATGGCCAAACCCAAAACCGCCTTTGTCTGCCATGATTGCGGCGCCGACTACCGCAAGTGGCAGGGGCAGTGCAGCGCCTGCGGAGCCTGGAACACCATCACCGAGGTGCGGCTCGGTTCGGATGCCGGTGCCGCCCGGGGCAGCCGGTTTGCCGGCTATGCCGGCGCTGCCGGCGCGCAGCAGCGGGTGGTCAGCCTCGGTGAGGTGGCGCTGGAGGAGATGCCACGGTTCTCCAGCGGCAGCTCCGAGCTGGATCGGGTGCTCGGCGGGGGGCTGGTGCCGGGCTCGGCGGTGCTGATCGGAGGCCATCCCGGGGCGGGCAAGAGTACCCTGCTGCTGCAGACCATGGCCCACCTGGCGGCCCAGCTGCCCGCGCTCTATGTCACTGGCGAGGAGTCGTTGCAGCAGGTGGCGATGCGCGCCGCCCGGCTGGGGCTGAAGGCGGACCGGCTGCAGATGCTGTCGGAAACCTCGGTGGAAACGATCTGTGACCTGGCCCATGCGCTGCAGCCCAGGGTGATGGTGATCGATTCCATCCAGGTGATGCATGTGAGTGAGGTATCGTCGGCGCCGGGTTCGGTCTCACAGGTACGTGAAAGCGCCGCCTGCCTGATCCGCTATGCCAAACAGACCGGCACCGTGCTGTTTCTGGTGGGGCATGTGACCAAGGATGGTTCCCTGGCCGGCCCCAAGGTGCTGGAACACATGATCGATTGCTCGCTGCAGTTGGAAGGCTCCTCCGACAGCCGTTTCCGCACACTGCGCAGCCACAAGAACCGTTTCGGCGCCGTCAATGAGCTGGGGGTGTTTGCCATGCTGGAAAACGGCCTGAAAGAGGTGAAGAACCCCAGCTCCATTTTTCTCAGCCGCGGCAGCGAGCCCAGTTCCGGCAGTGTGGTGATGGTGGTCTGGGAGGGGACGCGGCCGCTGCTGGTGGAGTTGCAGGCACTGGTGGACAGCTCGCACCTGTCCAACCCGCGCCGGGTGGCGGTGGGGATGGATCAGAACCGGCTGGCGATGCTGCTGGCGGTGCTGAACCGTCATGGCGGGTTGATGACCGGAGATCAGGATGTGTTCGTCAACGTGGTGGGCGGGGTCAAGGTACTGGAAACCAGTGCGGATCTGGCGCTGCTGCTGGCGATCGTCTCCAGTTTCCGTGATCGGCCGCTGTCGCAGGCGCTGATGGTGTTTGGTGAGGTGGGACTCTCCGGCGAGATACGCCCGGTGCCCAATGGCCAGGAGCGCATTCGGGAAGCGGCCAAGCATGGTTTCAAACGGGCCATCGTGCCGGTGGCCAATGTGCCGCGCGAGCCGCTGGCCGGTATGGAGGTGGTGGGGGTAAAGACCCTGGCGCAAGCGCTGGATGCGATCTGATCAGCCCCCCTCTTCATCCCCATCCAGGATCAACTGCTCCAGCTCCCGCTCCAGCAGGGCCGCATCGCCCAGGTTCAACTCGATCAAACGGCGCAGGTGGGTGATGCTGTCGATCTCCATCTCTCCGGCGGTAAAGCCGTACTGGGGGGGCTGGGCATGGGTGAGCACGGCGGGAATCTCGATCAGAATATCATTGGCCAGGTAGAGGTGCAGTTTGACGCGGTCGTTCAGCTCCACGGGCAGAGGGCTGCTGGATTCGACCAGGGTGCCCCGCAGCGAAATGTCGATCAGTTGTACCACGGCTGAGCCCTTGTCGCTGTGCAGTTCGCACTCGGCGTCGAAAGGGATGCGGGTAAAGCGGCGGCGTTCGTCATTGGTATTCACGCTCAAAGTCCTCGCTGATCGATATTGCTCGCAGTCATGGTAGTATACTCCGTTCACGTTGTGGAGCCCGGCTGCGCCAGATCAATAGAGCCATGACCGGCTTCGGCTAGTCTGGCCATCTCGTAGGGGCGGCCATCGAGGCGAGGTATGTTCGAAATCATGTATGATCTGCTCAGGGCAGGACGACACTCACGCTACTTCAGTCATACACGCAGTCACCATCTCTTCACCCGCGTGCGGCTCATCGCCCTCCTTTTGGCGCTGTTGCAAAGCGGCTGGATATTGGTCGACTGGCTGCTGCTGCCGGAAGCGGTCAGCACCACCATCGCGTATGGGCGCATCGCCGCGAGCGGATGCTGCCTGTTGCTGGCGCTCTGGTGGTCCCACCCCTACCGGATCGAGATTTCACTGATCCGCCTGTTTCTGCTGGTATTGATACTCACCATCTTCCAGACCTGGAGCAATGCCGTGTTGATTCAGCATGGTTTCGTCTCCGGCGCGGTGGCGGGATACGCCTTTTTTCCCTTCATGATCATCACCATGCTGGCGATCTTCCCGCTGACTCTATGCGAGGTTGCCGGGTTTGCTCTGTTCGTACTGCTGGTGGAGCTGGTCACCCAGCTCTGGAACGGCGAGTTTGGCCAGATGGCGGGGGTGAATGATCTCTGGCTGCTGGCGGTGCTGGGCGCCATCGCGGGCTGGGCGTCGGTCAATCAGCTCAGCATGTTATTGACCCTCTATCGCCAGGCCACCCGTGACCCGCTGACCGGTCTGGCCAACCGGCGCCAGGCGATGGGGCAGCTCGACGGGGATATCACCGACGCCCAGCTGCACCATCAGCCACTGGGCGTGCTGCTGTTCGATCTGGACAAATTCAAGGCGTTCAATGATCTCTATGGCCACGCCTCGGGCGATCTGGTACTGAAGCAGTTCGCCACCATTCTCAAGGAGCACGCCAGGCGCAAGACCGATCTGGCCGGGCGGGTTGGCGGCGAGGAGTTTCTACTGGCCCTGCCGCAAACCGATCAGCGGCAGGTCATCGAGCGGGCGGAGTCGATCCGCAGCGCCTGTCATCGGGTGCGGTTGCGACTGCCCACCGGGGATGAGGTCGGCTTTACCACCAGTATCGGCATTGCCATGTTGCAGCCGGGTGAGGGGCGGTCTGAATTGTTGCAGCGAGCGGACGTGGCGCTCTATGAGGCCAAGGATGGGGGGCGCGATCGCTACTGTCTGGCCGCTGCGGCACCGGCGGCAGAGGAGGAAAACCGACCGGTGCCGCAGCAAGGGCCGCCGGCGGCGGCCCTTACCGGTGGTGGCGGCGCACCGGCAGACTTCAGCTCAAGCGGCGATACTTGATCCGCTCCGGCTGGTGCTCCTTGCCGTAACGGCGCTTGTAGTCGGCGGCGTATTCGCTGTAGTTGCCTTCGAAGAACTCCACGTTGGAATCGCCCTCGTAGGCGATGATGTGGGTGCAGATCCGGTCGAGGAACCAGCGGTCGTGGGAGATCACGATGGCGCAGCCGGGGAAGGCCAGCAGCGCCTCCTCCAGCGCCCGCAGGGTCTCGATATCCAGATCGTTGGTCGGCTCATCCAGCAGCAGTACGTTGCCACCCTCCTTCAGCAGTTTCGCCATGTGCAGCCGGTTGCGCTCGCCGCCGGAGAGATCCTTGACGAACTTCTGCTGGTCTGAGCCCTTGAAGTTGAAGCGGCCACAGTAGGCCCGGGCCGGGGTCTGGTAGTTGCCCACGGTGATGATCTCCTGACCGTCGGAGATCTCCTGGAACACGGTGTTGTCGCCATTGAGCTCGCGGGACTGGTTGACGTAGGAGAGCTGCACGGTGGAGCCGATCTCGATCTCGCCGGAGTCGGGCTGCTCCTCGCCGGTCAGCAGGCGGAACAGGGTGGACTTGCCAGCGCCGTTGGGACCGATGACGCCCACGATCGCCCCCGGCGCAATGGCAAAACTCAAATTCTCGAACAGCAGCCTGTCGCCGTAGGACTTGGTGACGTCGTGCAGCTCGATCACCTTGTCCCCCAGGCGCGGCCCGGGTGGAATGTAGATCTCCTGGGTTTCGTTACGCTGCTGGAATTCGCGCGAGTTCATCTCCTCGAACGCCTTCAGCCGCGCCCTGGATTTGGCCTGACGCCCCTTGGCCCCCTGCCGTACCCACTCCAGCTCGGCTTTGATCGCCTTGCGGTGGGAGGCTTCCGACTTGGCTTCCTGCTCCAGGCGGGCCTCCTTCTGTTCCAGCCAGCTGGAATAGTTGCCCTCCCACGGGATGCCGTGGCCGCGGTCCAGCTCCAGTATCCAGCCGGCGGCGTTGTCGAGGAAGTAGCGGTCGTGGGTGATCGCCACCACGGTGCCGGGGTACTCCTGCAGGAAACGCTCGATCCAAGCGATCGATTCGGCATCCAGATGGTTGGTTGGCTCATCCAGCAGCAGCATGTCCGGGTGCTCCAGCAGCAGGCGGCAGAGCGCCACGCGGCGGCGTTCGCCACCGGAGAGCCGCGCGATCTTTGCCTCCCAGGGCGGCAGGCGCATGGCATCGGCGGCGCGCTCCAGCGTCTGCTCCAGGTTGTGGCCCTCCTTTGCGGCGATCAGGTTTTCCAGCTCGGCCTGCTGCTTGGCCAGCGCATCGAAGTCCGCTTCCGGGTCGGCGTAGGCCGCATAGACCTGGTCCAGCTCGGCCAGCGCGTTTTTGACATCGGCAACCGCCTCTTCGACCACTTCACGCACGGTTTTGCTCTCATCCAGCTCCGGCTCCTGCGGCAGGTAGCCCACGTTCAGGTTGGGCATCGGGCGCGCCTCGCCGGTGTACTCCTGATCCACCCCCGCCATGATGCGCAGCAGGGTGGATTTGCCGGCCCCGTTCAACCCCAGGACACCGATCTTGGCGCCGGGGAAAAAGGAGAGGGAGATATCCTTGAGGATTTCACGCTTGGGCGGCACCACCTTGCCCACGCGGTTCATCGTGTAAACATAAGATCCTGTTTTGTTACCTTTAGACACTCATTTCACCCATCTGCATAATAGAATTTACATAACCGCCCTTGAATCAGCATCGACCTCCGCCCCATCCAGCAGCGGCAGGCCCGATGCTTGCCCTGGCTGCCGGACCTGGGTAACCGGGCGAGCAGTTGAGCCGTCAAATCCGCATCCGGTTCGGTTGCCGCAACGATCATGTGGAAGGCGCCCATTCTACCGTGGTAGGCCCTGTGGTTACAGACTTGCGGAGTGATGATGCACATGCGCCCGGTAGCTGCCGATACCGCAGGGGCCGTTGGCGAATTACGAATTTTCTGAATGTTACGCGCAGTCTGATCGGTGAGCGAGACCTGCTACAACCCGTCCGGGATGCACTCAAGACACTAGAGAAGCATGCCGATCGGGTCATCTGGCGCTGGTTATCGACGTTGACCAATGTGCAACTTGAAGGTATGGATAATCTGTTTCAGGCGACGCGGTTACGTCACGCGCTCGTGGCTATCACAATACGGGTAGCTTCATCGCCATGGTCTATCTGATTGGCAGCCCGATGGAAATGGTTCAGGCAAGCACCAAACCCACATAAAACGACGAAGATCCTTTTTTATCACTCACGCAAAGCTTCTATTAATCGCTCCTTTCGCGCCCGCAATAGCTCTTGCAGGGTATAGACGACTGATCCCAGCAGCACACCCCAAAACGCTGAACCAATGCTCAGGATGCTGATGCCAGAGGCGGTCACCATAAAAGTGATCACAGCTGCATCCAAGTGCACTTTGTCCTCCAGTGCTGTACTCAGGCTGCTGCTGATGGCGCCGAGAAGGGCAAGACCCGCGATGATCGCTATCATCTCACTAGGGAAGCTGGTGAAGAAAAGAACGATACTACCAGCGAGAATCCCTCCTATGAGATAGAACAGGCCATTGGCCACACCGGCCCAGTAACGTTTATCGGGATTTTCATGCGCATCGGCGCTGGTACAAATGGACGCCGTAATCGCTGCAATCACGGTGGTTATACCACCGAAAAATGCCGTTGGAATCGATACCAGTGAAAGCATTGACACAATGGGCTTTGAAGCAAAGCTGTATCCAGAAGCCTTGAGAATGGTAAAGCCCGGCAAAAACTGCCCCGTCAAACTAACGATCACCAGCGGTAACGCCAATCCCAGCGTCGAACTCCAGCTCCAGTTGGGCGTGATTAAAATTGGACTGGCTAATCGCCACTCCAACTGACTCAGGTTGGCATCCAACGCGGTTACGGAGAGCACCAAACCCATTAATACCATCAATACCAGGAAGTAAGCACGACTGACGAATTTAAACAGTACAAAGCCGAGGATCATCGCACAGGTCACCAACGGCACCGAATCCAGCGTCCGAAACGCCCCCAGACCAAAATCGAACAGTATCCCCGCCATCATGGCGGCGGCGACTCCTTTTGGAATCAGCTGCACCACTTTATCAAACAGGCCGGTAATACCGACCAAGAAGATAATGACCGCCGCGGTGATGTAAGCCGCTACCGCTTCATTGATCGACAACTCTGGAAAGAGTGCCACCAGCAGCACCGTGCCCGGTGCCGACCACGCCGTGATGACCGGAATTCTGAACCATAAACTGAGCACAATCCCTGTCACAGCCGCGCCGATGGAGATCGCCCACACCCATGAGGCCATCATCTCCACCGAGATACCGGCATTTTGAGCCGCTTGAAAAAAGATCGCCAGCGGCCCCGAATAGGACACCAGTAC
>JAXHUI010000071.1:0-8507 GCA_034189745.1 Pseudomonadota bacterium | reverse complement strand
GACACCTTGTGCTGCAGCGGTACCGGTGACGGTGATTATTCCTGTGGCATCAGTGCAAGTCAAACTGGCCATATTAGTTGTAGCCACGGTGCTATTAGTAACACCATCACAACTTCCAGCCTGAATATTACCACCTGCATTTGAAATATTTTCACTAACGGTCGCCTTCACTGCCGAAGCGGCAACTGCAAGCTCGGATACACGTGCTCGAACCGTATAATCCTGATACGCCGGCAAGGCGATGGCGGCCAGGATGCCGATGATCGCGACCACGATCATCAGTTCGATCAGGGTGAACCCCTGCTGATTGGGTTTTTTCATCTCGTTTTTCATGGTTATCTCTCCAGCGAGTCAACGGATTGAATGTGACACCGGGGCGACTCCTGTGCCGCGGTGGTATGGTGATAGTAGGCTACCGGCTGGCCGGGTGTCCAGCCTGAATAGCAACTTAACACCAGTTTAATTTGAGCTGAGTCAAACAGTGACCATTTTGGCAGCGGCGGTTTACAGTTTGAGTGCCGCTGTGCTTTGATTGCGCCTATCATTGCCGCTGGCGCGCTCCACCCGGCCTTTCGGCCCAAAACGGCGTTTACAACTCGGCTTTCCAGCTTTACAGGAGTCACGGTGCAAAGAGGATCACACCCCCTTTCGGGGCTGGCCAAGCGATTGGTCGACGACGGTGTTTTCTCCGCCGAGGTCGCGCAGGAGGCGGTGGCCGAGGCCCGGGAGGCCAACACGGCCTTTACCACCCACATCATCAAAAACCGTTTGATCAGCGCCCACCGGGCGGCGGTGGCCGCCTCGGAGGAGTTTGGCCTGCCGCTGTTCGATCTCGATGCGCTGCCGGATGACTACTTTATTCAGAACCGGCTGATCTCGGACGATCTGGTCAGCAAGCACCGGGCCCTGCCGCTGATGAAGCGCGATGGGCGCCTGTCGGTGGCGATGTCGGACCCGACCAACATTCAGGCGCTGGATGAGATCAAGTTCCATGCCGGCACCCCCACCGAGGCGATCATCGTCGAGGATGACAAGCTGGCCCGCCGGCTGGATCAGTACCTCGACAGCGCCAGCGATGCGATGGATGAGCTGGATGATCGCGCGCTGAGCAATATCGACAGCGGCGACCAGGGCCAGGAGGGGGAGAAGAAAAAACCGGCCAAGGATCAAACCGCCGAGGAGGCCGCCAACGAAACCCCGGTGGTGCGCTTTATCAACAAGGTGCTGCTGGAGGCGATCAGAAAGGGGGCCTCCGATATCCACTTCGAGCCCTATGAGAAGATCTACCGGGTGCGCTGCCGTATCGATGGCATTTTGCAGGAGGTTCACCGGCCGCCGCTGGATCTGGCCGCGCGGCTGACGGCGCGGCTGAAGGTGATGTCGCGGATGGATATTTCCGAAAAGCGGGTGCCGCAGGATGGGCGGATCAAGCTGAAAATTTCGGCCAAGCGCTCGATCGACTTCCGGGTCAATAGCCTGCCCACGCTGTGGGGGGAGAAGATCGTGCTGCGTATTCTGGACCCGACCAGCGCGCAGATGGGGGTGGAGGCGCTGGGGTTCGAGCCGGAGCAGAAAACGCTTTACCTGGGTACGCTGGAGCAGCCCCAGGGGATGATTCTGGTCACCGGCCCCACCGGCTCGGGCAAAACGGTGACGCTCTACACCGGGCTGAACATTCTCAACACCCCGGAGCGCAACATCTCCACAGCGGAAGACCCGGTGGAGATCAACCTGGAGGGGATCAACCAGGTGCATGTCAACACCAAGGTGGGGCTCACCTTCGCCGAGGCGTTGCGCTCGTTTTTGCGCCAGGACCCGGATGTGGTGATGGTGGGTGAGATCCGCGACCTGGAAACCGCCGAGATCGCCATCAAGGCGGCCCAGACGGGCCACATGGTGCTCTCGACCCTGCACACCAACAGCGCGCCGGAAACACTGACCCGGCTGCGCAATATGGGGGTGCCGGCGTTCAATATCGCCACCTCGGTCAGTTTGATCATCGCCCAGCGGCTGGCCCGGCGGCTGTGTGAACACTGCAAGGTGCCGGTACACCCGCCCGAGGCGGCGCTGCTCGAGCTGGGGTTCAGCCAGGAGACGCTGCCGCAGCTGCAGTTGTTCGATGCCAACCTGGAAGGTTGCAGCCGCTGCAACCGCGGCTACAAGGGGCGGGTGGGGATTTACGAGATGCTGCGCATGAGCAGTGAGGTGGCCGAGTGCATCATGGATAACGGCACCTCCATCGACATACTCAAGGTGGCCCGGCAGCAGGGGTTCAAGACACTGCGGGAGGCGGGGCTGAACAAGGCCGCCAGCGGCGTGACCAGTTTGGAAGAAGTGAACCGGGTGATCAAAACCTGACAGGGATAGACTATGGCAACCACAGCTCAACGCAAGCAGAAACCGGAAAAGCAGTTTACCTTCACCTGGCAGGGGCGGGACAAAAGCGGCAACATCAGCAAGGGGAAGATCGATGCCGCCGACCTGGCCACCGCCAAGGCGCTGCTGCGCCGCCAGGGGGTCAACCCGCACAAGATCAAGCGGGAGGGTTCGGGGCTGCTGAGCCGGCGCAACGCCGCCATCAAGCCGGCGGATATCGCCTATTTCATCCGCCAGCTGGCCACCATGATGAAAGCGGGGGTGCCGCTGCTGCAGGCGCTGGAGCTGGTGGGGAACGGCGCAGAGAAGATCAAGCTGAAGCGGATGATCGGCGCCATTCGCACCGATGTCAATGGCGGGCTGGACTTCGCCACGGCGCTAGCGCAACACCCCGATTACTTTGACGATCTGGTGTGTTCGCTGGTGCGCGCGGGAGAGCAATCGGGCGCGCTGGAGTCGATGCTGGAGCGGATCGCCACCTACAAGGAGAAAACCGAGTCCCTGAAGAAAAAGATCAAGAAGGCGATGACCTACCCGCTGGCGGTGATCGCCGTGGGGATCATCGTATCCGCCATTTTGCTGGTGAAGGTGGTGCCGCAGTTTCAGGATGTGTTCGCCGGCTTCGGGGCCGAGCTGCCCGCCTTTACGCTCTGGGTGATCCATCTGTCGGAGTGGATGCAGAAGTGGTGGTTCGTCTGTTTGCTGACGTTTGTCGCGCTGGCGTTCGGGTTTGTGAAGCTGCGCGCCAAGTCGGAGAAGTTCTCCGATCTGGTCGATCGCATGGTGCTGCGCATTCCGGTGTTCGGCCCCATTTTGCACAAGGCGACGGTGGCGCGCTTCGCCCGCACTCTGGCGACCACTTTCGCCGCCGGCGTCCCCCTGGTGGAGGCGCTGGACTCCGCCGCCGGGGCCGTGGGCAATGTGGTCTACCGCAATGCGGTTCTTCAGGTCCGTAACGGGGTTTCCACCGGGCAGGCGCTGCAACACGCGGTGCAGATGACCGGGGTGTTCCCGGTGCTGGCGGTGCAGATGATCGCCATCGGTGAGGAGGCGGGCTCGCTCGATCAGATGCTGGATAAGGTGGCCAGCTTCTATGAGGAGGACGTGGACAACGCCGTGGATAACCTCTCCAGCCTGCTGGAGCCGATGATCATGGTGATTTTGGGTGTGCTGGTGGGTGGCCTGGTGATCGCCATGTACCTGCCGATCTTCCAACTGGGGAATGTGGTCTGAACGCCGTGCTCGATCTGTTACTGGCCCAACCGCTGCTGGCGGCGCTGGCGGCCCTGGTGGTGTCGCTGCTGGTGGGCAGCTTTCTGAATGTGGTGATTTTGCGCCTGCCGGTGATGATGCAGCGGGAGTGGGAGCAGGCGGTGCGGGATCAACCCCCGGCCGGCGTAACCGACCGGGCGGAGCCGTTCAACCTGATGGTGCCCCGCTCCCGCTGCGGCCAGTGCGGCCACCCGATTCGCTGGTATGAAAACATTCCGCTGCTGAGCTGGCTGTTGCTGCGGGGCCGCTGCAGCCAGTGCGGCGGCGCCATCTCGGTGCGCTACCCGCTGGTGGAGCTGCTCAGCGGCGTGGCCGGGGGGTGGCTGATCTGGCAGTTTGGGCCGACTCCGGCGGGGGTGGCGCTGGTGGTGCTGAGCTGGGCGCTGATCGTCCTGACCGGTATCGACCTGGACCACCAGCTGCTGCCCGACAGCATCACCCTGCCGCTGCTGTGGCTGGGGTTGCTGCTCAACACCCAGGGGGTGTTCACCTCGGTGCAGAGCGCCATCTACGGCGCCGCCGCCGGTTATCTGCTGTTGTGGGCGCTGTACTGGCTGTTCAAGCTGGCCACCGGCAAGGAGGGGATGGGCTATGGCGACTTCAAGCTGCTGGCGGCGATCGGCGCCTGGGGCGGGGTGGAGCGGCTGCCGCTGGTGATTCTGCTCTCATCGGTGGTGGCGGTGGTGGTGGCCTTTGGCCTGATCGCGCTGCGCCGCCACCAGGCGCAGCATCCGCTGCCGTTCGGGCCGTTTCTGGCGCTCGCCGGCTGGATCGCGCTGGTGTGGGGGGATCAGATCATAACCGCTTATCTGAGGAGTTTTTGATGCGGGTGGTGGGGCTTACCGGAGGGATCGGCAGCGGCAAGAGCGCTGCCTGTAACTGTTTCATCTCGCTGGGGGTGCCGGTGGTCGACGCCGACCGGGTGGCCCGGCTGGTGGTGGAGCCCGGCAGCGAGGCGCTGGCGCGGATCGCCGCCCACTTTGGTGACCGGGTGATCCTGCCCGATGGCCGCCTCGACCGGGCGGCCCTGCGCCAGATCGTGTTTGCCGATGCGGCGGAGCGGCGCTGGCTGGAGGGGTTGCTCCACCCCCGGATTCGGGCTCATATTCAGGAGGCGCTGGAGCAACTGGAGGAGCAGGGCCACCCCTACGCCATTCTGGCCTCGCCGCTGCTGCTCGAAACCGATCAGCAGCGGCTGGTGGATACGGTGGTGGTGGTGGATCTGCCCGAGGCGCTGCAGATCAGCCGCACGATGGCCCGTGATGGCGTGCCGGAAGCCCAGGTGCGCCAGATTCTGGCCGCCCAGATGGGGCGCGAGGAGCGCCGGCAGCGGGCCGATTTCATACTGGACAACAGCGGCGACGAAGCGCGCCTGCGGGCGGCGGTGGAAGCACTGCACGCGCAACTGTTGCAGATGGCACAGGAGGAGAGATAGATGGCCGCAAAATGGCTCGATTGCCCCCAGTGTGGCACCGCCACGCTTTATTCCAGCGACAACCCGGATCGGCCGTTCTGCTCGCCGCGCTGCCGCCTGATCGATCTGGGCGAGTGGGCCAGCGAGGGGTACCAGATCGCGGCGCCGCCCGAGTTCGATCCGTTCGGCGCCGATGGGCTGGAGGAGTCGGCAGAGCGACCGACCCACCACTGAGGGCGGCCCGCCGCCGCTCAGCGCGCCCCGAAGCCGGTCAGGATCACCCGCAGGGTGCGCAGCACGATCAGCAGATCGACCCAGAGCGAAAAGTGCTTGATGTAGTAGAAGTCGTGCTCGATCTTGATGCGGGTGGTCTCGCTGTCGGCGGTGTAGCCCTGCATCACCTGCGCCCAGCCGGTGATGCCCGGTTTGACCACGTGGCGGTAGGCGTAGAAGGGGATCTCCCGCTCGAACCGTTCGACGAAAACGGACTGCTCCGGGCGCGGCCCGATCAGACTCATCTCCCCTTTCAGGACATTGAAAAACTGCGGCAGCTCATCGAGCCGGGTGCGGCGCAGTAACCGCCCCAGCCGGGTGATCCGTTCATCCCCCGAACACGCCAGCCGCTGGCCCT
Organism: Pseudomonadota bacterium; assembly: GCA_034189745.1. Lineage (GTDB taxonomy): Bacteria > Pseudomonadota > Gammaproteobacteria > Pseudomonadales > Balneatricaceae > Marinobacterium. Next base: position 2,814 of record JAXHUI010000071.1, on the reverse strand, counting down.
GCTGTTCGGCATCGGGGCGCATACTGCGAAACTTGCAGATGTTGAAAGGGCGCCCCCCCTGCCCCACCCGCTCCTGGATGAACAGCACCGGGCCGGGGGAGTCCAGTTTTATGCCGAGCGCGATCAGCAGCATCAGCACCAGCCAGAGCGGCGCCGTGACCAGCACGATGGTCAGGTCGATCAACCGCTTGAGCGCCTCGTAGGCGGGCGAGGGTTGCAGGCTGCCAAATTCATTTTCCGACAGGTGGTTGATCCGAACGCGCCCGGTGATCGATTCGTTCAGTTGCTTGATGTGGTAAACCGGTATGCGGTTGAGGGTGGCGTGGGCGAGAAAGCGCTGCCACCGGGGGGAGAGGTCCGCATGGAGATCGGCCACCACGGCATCGAAACGGCGACCGGCGAAGTCCGGTTCCGCCAGGGTGTGAAAGCGGTAAAACAGGGTCGATTGCAGCTGCTCGGTGGCGGCGGAGGGGACCACGGCGATCTTCTGGGTGCGAAAACGTCGCCCGACGAAAATGGCCGCACCGCTCCAGAGGCAGGCGGCCACGAAACCGTACAGATGCCACTGCCAGTGCAGTGGCTGGTTGCACAGCAGGATAACGGCGATGACCAGAAACCAGGCCAGGGATACCGTCGGCAGGATGTGCGCCAGCGAGTGGGCGCCGGGATAGACCCGCAACCGGCTGAGGAAAAACAGGCTCAGCAGGTAGGCGCCCACCAGGGAGATCGGCGTGAGGCTCTGTTCCGGCCCCGGCAACGCCAGGTACTCCGGCGCCAGCAGCCCCAGCGGCAGCAGATAAAGGCAGACGCTGCCGAGCAGAAACTGAAACGGCAACCCCAGCAGCAGGCGCTCATACCAGCGGGAGTGGCGGCGCTCATAGTGGGGGATCTGTGGGGCTACTGACATGGGGCGGTATCACGGCGGCTGCAATCGAGCGCCCAGTATACCCATTGGCGGGGCAAGATTCAGCCTTTGCGGGCCGCCCCGCGGCCCAGCGGCGTCACACCCGGAAACGGGATACCCGTTGATTCAGGCGCGCCTCCAGTTCCGACATCTGTTCAGCAAAGCCGGCCAGTTCGTTCGCGCTGTGGCTGGCTCGGTCGGCGATGTCGGCGATCTGCTGCACGCTTTTGCCGATCTCGTCGGCCACGGCGGTCTGCTCTTCCGCCACGCTGGCGATCTGGGTGTTCATCTCGGTGATGGTGCTGACCGGGCCGGCAGGTTGGTCTGTTGCGCGAAGCAGGAGAGACGAGATGCCGACGATGCTCAGCGTCCGATCGATCGACTGGCGCACCCGGGAGCCAACCCCGGTCACGGTCGTTTCTATGTCATCGACATAAAATCCGGTGCCCGGCAGCAGATCCTGCCCCCACCCCGTAGGAGCGAGATTCATCTCGCGAGCTCATCCATCCAACTATGCCGCGACCTGAACATAATCGCGATCTGAAGGTGATCGCGATCTGAAGATCGCTCCTACGTCGTCCAATCCGCCCCCCCGTGCGAGTGCAAGACCGGTCTGGACCTCGAGCGCCGGCCCTCGGGCAAGTTCGACACCAACGCTCTGGCGGTGGCCTTTGCGCCGCTGGCTTACGCCATCCTGCGCTGGATGGGACCGATTCTTGAACCGTGTTGCCGGGTTCGGCGCAGGCGCCTGTGCCGGGGGATGGGGTCACGGATTCAGGTCAAGGGAAGGTGCCTGAGCCGGGCCGCGTTGCCCACCACGGTGATGGAGGAGAGCGCCATCGCCGCCCCGGCAATGGCCGGGTTCAGCAGCAGCCCCAGCAGCGGGTAGAGCACCCCCGCCGCCACCGGGATGGCCAGGGTGTTGTAGGCGAAGGCGGCAAACAGGTTTTGCTCGATGTTGCGCACCGTGGCCCGTGAGATGGCGATCGCATCCACCACCGAGAGCAGACTGGAGCGCATCAGGGTGACATCGGCGGAGCTGATCGCCACATCGGTGCCTGAGCCCATGGCGTAGCCGATATCGGCCTGGGCCAGCGCGGGCGCATCGTTGATGCCATCCCCCACCATCGCCACGATCTTGCCCTCTGCCTGTAGCTGTTTGATCACCTGCTGTTTCTGCTCCGGCCTGACCTCGGCGATCACCCGGTCGATGCCCGCCTGTTGCGCGATGGCGGTGGCGGTGCGCTGGTTGTCACCGGAGAGCATCACCACCTCCAGCCCCAGCCGGTGGCAGCGGGCGACGGCCGCGGCGCTGTCGGCACGCAGCGGATCGGCCACCGCCAGCAGCAGCACCGGCTGCGCATCGACCGCCATCCAGATCAGGGAGTGGCCGGCGGCGCTGAACCGCTCGGCGTGGGGTTCGAAGGCGCTGGTATCCACCCCCTGCTGGCGCAGCCAGCGCTGATTACCCAGCCTGATGGCGCGGCCCTCCAGCGTGGCCTGCACCCCAGCGCCGGCGACGGCGATAAAATCGTGCGGCTCGCTGAGCGTGACCCCCTGGGCGCGGGCGTACTCCACCACCGCCTGCGCCAGCGGGTGTTCGGAACGCTGCTCCACGCTGGCGGCCAGGCGCAGCCACTCGGTTTGATCCCCCTCGCCGTGCAGAGCGACGACGGTGGGTTTGCCTTCGGTCAGGGTGCCGGTTTTGTCCAGCACCAGGGTGGTGATCGCCTGCGCCCGCTGCAGCGCGTCGCCGTTGCGGATCAGAATCCCCCGCTCCGCCGCGCGCCCCACCCCGACCATCACCGACATGGGGGTCGCCAGGCCGAGGGCGCAGGGGCAGGCGACGATCAGCACGGTCAGCGCCGCCACGATGGCGTAGGGCCAGGCCGGCGCCGGCGCCAGCCAGA